>CAZYRD010000205.1:0-4556 GCA_964649475.1 uncultured Faecalibacterium sp. | reverse complement strand
AGAGATCCTCCTTTGCGGTTGGCGTAAAAAATATTGATATTATTGTATTGCGTGAAACGGAAGAAGTCAATATCTGCTGTATGAACAGCCGGAAGCCGATTTGCTCAGTCGACAGGGGAGAGGGTGATGCATACGACGGCGGTGCTGTCTGCGTCAAATTCGAAGGCAAGACGGTTCAGCCGACCCTGTGGCCAGCGGCTCAGCATACCCTCGTCGTCTTCGAACCGGATCTCGTCCACACATAGTGTTGCGGCGGTACTGCACTGCAGCCGGTAAAGTCCGCCCAGAATAAAGGCGTTGTCCCGGCATTCCACATCCAGCTGCGTGAGGAAGTGCTCACAAAACCGGTTTTCTGCGCCGGTGAAAATGAAACGATCTGTCACAGCGAAGGCGTCATCCGCGCAGACTGTACGTACAAGGCTCTGCAGTCCGGCTTCGGCGGGATAGGCTCCGGCAAAGCTGACGGTGGCGGCGTTGCCGTCCAGCTGCATGGAATCCGCAGCGTATGCAGCGCCGTTCTTTTCCGTGCAGCCGTTGACAACGGGCAGATTGTGCCATGCGGACTGTGTGAACCAGATGTCGTACCGTTCCGGGCCGAAAAGCTTGGCCGAGTAAGTGCCGGAACCGGAATCGATCAGAACAGGGCTGCCGTGATGCGTAAGGATAAAGCTGCCTACGGCGTTGTGGCTGTGCTGCTCGCCGTTGTTGCCTCCCTTCAGCGCGTAGAACCAGTCACCGGTATGGACGAAGCTTTGCTGCAGCTGTTCCAGCAGAACGGCGCCGTTTTCGGGGGTGTAGTCCGGTTCTGCGGCAAGGGCATTCAGGCCGCGCATGAAGAACAGGGTGTTGCGGATGCGGCCGGTGGTGGGAAGACATGCCAGCTGCGGATCGTCGAGGTATTCTTTGCAGAGATCCTTGGCGAAGCTGACATACCGGTCGTTGCCCAGCAGCTTTCCGTACCGGTAGAAGATGGCGGGGTAATCAAAGCTGAAGGTGCTGCCGCCGTCGGCGAAGGAAACGGTCTGCCCGTTGCCCAGATAGTTGAGGATAGGGTAACGGAACAGCCGGAGGAGCTTTTCGTTGTGCAGAAAATCGATGGCGCCGTTTGTGGCGCGGAAAAGCTGTTCGCAGAACTCAAACAGCATGCCGACGGAGGCGTACCAGTAGGTCGCACCCTCTTCGCAGCCGCCGTCGTCCGGATAGGTGTCAAACACGCACTGGATCTCATACAGCATTTTGGAAAGGCAGGCGTTCTGTGCGGTACGGCGTTTTTCCACCAGCAGCACGACAGAGAGAATGTTGGAGATGATCCAGGGGTTCCAGTTGTTGATCCGGTAGTTGCCGGAATACCCCATCCACCAGAAATCGTGGTGGTGCAGATAGGGGGTGATGACACGGCGGTCCAGCTCATATTCGATGCGGCGCAGGATCTCCGGACAGTAGTCCTGCAGCGGTTTGTATAACAAATAATATGTATAAGCGATAAGGGAGGCCGTGTCGCCCACATTCAGACCGATAAAATTGTAATCGGCATCCGGGAAGCAGGGCGGTGGATCCTGCGGATGCGCCGCGGCGGCAAAGGTGCGCAAAGCAGGCGCTTCGGCAATATAGCCCCAGAAAGTCTCCTCGCAGATCGCAAGAAGTCCGTTGACGATATCGGGCAGAAAGCGGCCTTTGTATTCAGCTACCTCGGCAAGCACCAGCGAAGCAAGGGCGGTCCGGCGTGCGAACAGCGTTGTTTCGTTGGGGCGGCGGTCGCCGGTAAGCTTGTACGCCATGTAGTCGGTGGCCTTTATCACAGGCCAGCCGTAATCCAGATAAGCTTCGGCGTTTTTGATGTAACCGTCGCGGAAACCAGCCTCCCAGTAAGCGCGATCCCCGGCAGGAGGGAGAAGAGTGCCGGAAAGCTCGACATCTTCAACACGGTGCTCGTTTAACCATTTGCGAAACATGAGAAAACCTCCTTTATTATACGGAATGGTCGGTCAGAACGGTGAGCTTCAGCTGACGGGCAAGACTGTGCAGTTCGGCAGAAATATCCGCGAAAGCCAGTACCTGATGGCAGCCGAGCGCTGTGTTCAGATAATGGTCGAAGTCATCGGGGTGTACCCATATCTGCGTGTGGCAGGCGCAAAGGCGTCCGCCGGAAACGGTGGTGCCGCCCTGAATGGTGATGGAACCCGCCTCGTTGGAAATGCGGCAGAGCGTCACTCTGCTTTCAACGGGGTAATCCACCTGCAGACTTACGCCGATGCCGCTTTCGTGATGGCTGCGCAGCACATAGCTGCATTTCCGGCAGCCATCCATGGCCAGCGGCGCCGTACAGTGGGAAAAATGGATCAGCCCGTCCGGATGCAGCGCGGGGTTGGCCATCCAGAGTTTGGTGGGGGAAAGCTTTTTCATAGCCAGCATGGTGACGGCGCTGT
Source organism: uncultured Faecalibacterium sp. (assembly GCA_964649475.1). Lineage (GTDB taxonomy): Bacteria > Bacillota > Clostridia > Oscillospirales > Ruminococcaceae > UBA1762. Next base: position 2,130 of record CAZYRD010000205.1, on the reverse strand, counting down.
CAACGTCGCCTTCGCAGGCGGCGACGTAGGGGGTACAGTCGTTGATATAACTGACGCCAAGACAGCTTGTCGTGCCGCTGCGCAGCATATTGAAGCAGGCAACGGCGGCGCCCTGTGCATGGTGCGCTTCTATGGTGGCAAGCAGCGCAGCCGCCATGCGCGCGGCTGTATTTACGTCCTCGGCACAGGGTTCCGCCAGCGCTGCGGCCGAATCGAAAAAGTAATGGAAAAACGGCGCTGCCGCATCGTCCTGCATCTGTTCAAAACGGGAGAGGACCTCCGCCTGCGGCACCTGCCTGATCGTTACGCCAAGGCGTTCGTACCGGACAAGGGAGGAGCTGTTGCTGATGACCCAGGGCTCGGTGTCGCCGATCAGCAGCAGGGTAGCGCCCTGCATGGAAAGGTACGCATCAAAGACCCGCAGCGCAGAGGAAAGGCGGATCTCGTTCAGCGCAAATTCAACATGCGGATGCGTGCGTTTTAAAACGCCCCAGCAATCCATAACGGCGGGTGCGGCGTTGTACTGCAGCATGCGCTGTGTCAGAGAATCGTCCGCATTGCCCTGCACATAGGATGCGTATACGACGGCAGAGGGATAGTTCTGCGCCGTGCGCAGCAGAAGGCTCTGTACGCCGCCGCTCATGGGAAACAGCACGGCACAGTCGGCCTGGGGCAGGGCGGCAAGGTCCGCGTCATTGCAGAGAAGAACTGGTTCGGCGTCGTACTTTTGGGCGAGGCTGCTCAGGCTTTGAAAAGCGCCGAGCAGCTCGGCTTCATCAGTCCAGTATCGTGTGCTGGCAAAAAATGCGAAAATCGTTTTCATATCGGTGCTCCTTGTTGGTTTTCGGGGAAAATATGCGATGCTCAAATGAACGGCATTTTATTTAAGATGCAGCTCACTTTGATTTTACTATACTATATTATAAAAAGGAAAGCAATCCTAAAAAACAACACAGATGTAATAGAAAAAACGGAAATGCTCTAAGAAGAAAAAATTTTAGAAGAAAAATATTGACCTTTCGGAAGTTTCTAATTATAATAGATAAAATTATAGTTCGGCACAAAACTGTATTGAACTGTGTACGAAATAAGGGTATAATAATAAATATAAAAAATGTATGCGAAAAGGAGATTGCAACATGGCCTACTATTTTGAAGAACCCTCCCGTACCTTTGGCGAGTATCTGTTGGTCCCCGGTTATTCTTCCAGCGAATGTATCCCTACTGCGGTAGATCTGAGCACTCCGTTGGTTCGCTATAAAAAAGGCGAGGAGCCTTCCATCAAGCTGAATATCCCCATGGTCAGCGCCATCATGCAGTCTGTTTCCAACGATACGCTTGCCATTGCACTGGCAAAAGAGGGCGGCGTTTCCTTTATCTACGGTTCGCAGTCCATTGAGGATGAAGCCGCTATGGTCGCACGCGTCAAGGCCTACAAAAAAGGCTTTGTCACCTCCACCTCCAACATCAAGCCCACCGATACGCTGGCCGATATCGTCGCGCTGAAAGAGCGCACCGGTCATTCCACCGTGGCTGTTACCGAGGACGGTACTGCCAACGGCAAGCTGCTGGGTATGGTCGGCAGCAAAGACTACCGCGTCAGCCGTATGTCTCCGGACACCCCCGTCAGCGAGTTTATGACCCCGCTGTCCAAGCTGGTCACCGCTCCCGATACCACCTCTCTGAAAGAGGCCAATGATATCATCTGGGACAACAAGCTCAACAGCCTGCCGCTGGTGGATGCCAAGGGCAACCTGAAATATCTGGTTTTCCGCAAGGACTACGAGTCCCACAAGGAAAACGTCAACGAGCTGCTGGATGACAAGAAGAGCTATGTCGTCGGTGCCGGTATCAACACCCGTGACTACGCCGAGCGTATTCCTGCGCTGCTGGAAGCCGGTGCGGACGTCCTGTGCATCGACTCCTCCGAAGGTTATTCCGAATGGCAGAAGCGCACCCTGCAGTGGGCCCGTGAGCGCTACGGCGACTCCGTCAAGATCGGCGCCGGCAATGTGGTTGACGGCGAAGGTTTCCGCTTTCTGGCGGATTGCGGCGCCGACTTTATCAAGGTCGGTATCGGCGGCGGTTCCATCTGCATCACCCGCGAGACCAAGGGCATCGGCCGCGGTC
>CAZYRD010000204.1:0-4583 GCA_964649475.1 uncultured Faecalibacterium sp. | reverse complement strand
GTGGGCAGTGTGCCGTCCTGTTCCGTGGCGGCGAGCGTGCCGGCGACAAAGTCTGCGCGGGAGAGTTCTGCGTCCGTGTCGATAAACGGATACATGTCCGTGAAAAGTCCCTTGCGGATATGCGAGGTGATGTTTTCCGCCGAGGTGAGCACGATATCCGGTACGCTGCCGGATATGATATCATCGTTCAGCATTTCCGAGCCGCTGGCAAAGCCCTTTGCCGCTGCGGCAGCGTCGGAGTAATCCAGCACCTTGACGAGCGTTGCAGGGTCGGTGTAGTTATAATCGTTTGCGGCTTGCTGCACCAGTGAAGATAAAGTTCCGGTCACAGCGACCGTAACGGTTTGCCGCCCTTGCAAGGAATCTCTTTGCGTCGGTGTCAATTTGATGAACTCAAACGGACCCGGCATTGTTTTTTGAACTACGATCAAAAAGCTGCCATCCGGTAACGCCAACACAGCTTCCGGATCTGTAGAAAAACGCACCGAATAATCCTGCCAGCGCAGAAATTCTTCAGCCTGACCTGCGGTAACATCCCATTGGTGGATCCCTGTTTTCGTCCAAAGCAACACTTTATCACTTACCTCATTGCTGCTTACCATACTTGGAAAAGACAAATCAGCAATCACTTCCGGCAGCGTTACTTCCTGCAGGTTTATCGTACTCTGCGCCTGCATCTCTGCCGCATAGCAAACGAAGTCAAATTCCTTCGTTCGTCCCAAAACAAGTACACTGTTGGATAGCTGCTGAATTTCCACAATATAGTCAACAGAATCCGGTAGTTTTTGATACCATGTGCACTGTCCGGTTTGCAGATCATACTTCAGCAAAACTGTTTTTCCATCTTTGGGCAATGTTTCGAAATCACCGACAAAGTTAAGCGCCTGCCATAAATTGCTCGAAGAATCCAACAGGCTGTCACTGCTCTCATATGCAGCGTACTGTTCCGGCGTTTGTAAAGGTATTCCACGCTGTAAAACACCCTCTTCATCAATTGCTCCAAGGGAATACTGCGTCCACATACGCTGATACTGATACAGCAATCCATACTCAGGGTCGCGCAGTTCCGTGCGCAGATCCACGTAATCACTGACTAGTACATGCAGATCTTCCGTTTCTTTTTGCACCAAAAGCTGATACAACACATCCGCTTTTGGCCCAGTCTCCCACGGCTCAAGAAATTCCCGTTCCTCAAGAGGAGGAATCGTCTCCGGGTGTTCTTTCAGCCACTCTTTATAAAAATCGCTTTCTTTTTCCAGCGCGGTATCACTGGGCTGAGGCAACTTGAGATCGATCCACTCCGCATTTACTCCGTTCAGATCACAACTGCCCACCCGATTCGGGCGATATGACTCTTCCATCCAATACTGTTTCACCGTACTGTCTCCCCAGCTTCCGGAGAAAACAAGAGCATCCTTACATAATTCGAATTTTCCGCCAGTATTCATCACATCCGACAACACTTCGTCACTTTCCCACTTCACAGAGGACAGCCATTCGCTGTACGACAAAGCCGGCTCTGCGGGTTCCGGCTTTGTGCAGGCGGCAAGCAAAAGTATCGCTCCGATCAGACAAAGCATCACACTTCGGCGATATATCTTTTTCACAAGCATTCCTCCCTTGATCAAATTGACACCGTGCAAAGCAGCGTTCTTTCCCGTCACCCCTGCTCGGCAAGGTAGGTCTGTACACGGTTTTGGATGAGGGCGGCGGCTTCTTCCGCGGTACGGACGCCGTTGTAGAAAGCTGCGGCTTCTTCGGCGAGAATGTCTGCCACGACGCTGTCGCTGCGAAGAACCACCGTTGTCTCTTCGGCAAGCGCAACGATCTTATCTGTCTCCTCCTGCGTCAGACCGCGCGCCCAGTATTCCAGCATATCCTGACTGAGCTCGCCCTGCGCCAGATACGTGGGCACTCCGGAGCCGGTCTCACCGGGTTGCTGCGCAGCTGCCGCCATATCGGCCAGCGTGTCCCGGCGCAGCGGCAGCGAAATAAGCCCGGACTGGTATTCCAGCGTAAGGAAAAACCTTACGAACTGCCATGCGGCCGCAGAGTCGGTAGCGGAAGCGTTGATGCTGAGCTGCAGCATCGGTGTGACCGCGCTGCCGGAATTTCCGCTGCCGGCAAAGCCCTTGTAGACCACCGGCCCGTCAAAAACATACACATCGTTGCGTACATTGGCAAAACCTGGCAGTATACAGACCGCCGTGAGCGCCTGCCCGGAAGAAAACAGCTCCTTTACGTCCCGTCCGATGTAGTACGGCATTTCCTCCGGATAGGCGGCAGACGTCTTCAGCAGAGCAATGAATTCCGGAGAATCCAGCCGTGCTTTGCCTGTGGTATAATCAATGAACTGTGTACCGCTCAGCGACAACTGGTAGTTCAGGATGGTACTGCGGCCGAACCCGTAATAAGGGATTGCGCCGCCGGCGGTGAGCCGGTCGTATTCCTCCCAGCTCCAGCCCATCCGGTCACCCAGCGTTTTCTCGCTGCCCACTGTGGTCAGAATGCCGTAACTGGGGATCATCGAATAAAGCGCCCCGTTTATTTCGCCGGCCGTCATGGGCCCTGCGACAAAATCGCTGCGTTCAAACTCTTCGTCTGCATCCAGCAGCGGATACATATCCAGTAGCGCACCTTTCCCCGCCAGCTGTTCCAGTGCAGCGCCCTGCAGGCCAATGAGAACATCCGGCGCGGCGCCCTGCAATATATCCCGGTTCAGCAGCTCTTGCGACGATGCTGCGCCGTTTTTCGCCGCTTCCTCACGGGTATAAACCTTCAGGTCGGCCCGCAGCTCACCGTTCCGCATATTGAAAGAAGCTATCGCAGCGGAAAGATCTTCGCTGACATAATCCATCACGCCAATGGTGACGGCAGGGCGGGCATCCAGCGGCATGGCCGATTCCTCGCCCAGCAGCCATAGTTCACCCACGGTCTCCTGCAGTGTGGGGTTATAGCTGTAGTTCAGCAATGCGATGCATTTGTCAGAAAAGACATAGGTTTCGGCCGGAATATTGCTGCCGACATCGCCCCAACGGTGCTGAAGCGTATACGTGTTGGTCGACATATCCCAGCTGTACAACCCGCCCGCTGTCTTGAGCCAGATCAGCTCCGTGTTCTGTGCAGGGGCCATATCCACCATTGCCGTGGTCAGCTGTTCCGGCAGCCTGACCGGCTCGCCAAGCGAAACCTGCCCGTCGTTGACCTGCACCGTATAAAAATGCAGCTGTGACGGTTTTGTCACGGTGGTCGTAAGGTCGTCCCGCAAATAACCCAGCAGCAAAAGGCTGCCGTCCGCCAACGCCTGCACATCCCAGACCAGAAGCTCCTGCGGAAGCTCGGCCGTGGCCGTCAACGCACCGTCTGCGGTACTGTAACACCGCAGCTGCGGGGTCAGCATAAGGTCCTTCGCCTCGTTCCAGCGGCTGATGCAGCACCACAGCAGCCCACCGTGTTCAAAAGCGCTCTGGATATGGTCGTCCCGCTCGGTTTCCAGCGGGCCGGCCACATATACCACACCGGTTTCGGTGACTTTGCAAAGCTGGTATTCCGTGTACAGCGAGTGATACACCTCGTCGGAATCTTCCAAATGCTCCACAGAGCGCAGCAAAAACGGGCGGTCGCCTTCGGCAGTGACCGGCTGATAACCGATGCTGAGCCGCTCACCCTCCGGCGGTTCAGCGGCCAGTTGTGCGTCCTCTGCCGGCAGCGTCAATTCCAGCACGACACTTTCTCCGCCGCTTACCGCAATGCCCGCCAGCACGGGTACGTCCTCTGCCGGATCCCGGCCATAAAACCACAAATAACCGCCAGCCTGTGCCGTCCCGTAATAGTTCAGGTCCAGCGATCTCTGTCCGACAGCAATGCTTGTCAGCAGTGCAGCAAGCCCTTGCGGGTGGTCATTGTCCACCGTGACCGCTTTTTGAGCAAGATCCTCCACGGACACTGCGGCCGAATCGGGCGATACGGCATCCGGCGTTTCGTTTCGAACGCTGCAGGCGGAAAACAGCCCCAGCACAAGCACCGCGCACAAAAGCAGGCAGCTCCAGCGTTTTATTTTCTTCATAATACAGTTACCTCCTTTTGTGCGTGGTTACAGAAAAGGGACGGAAGCACAGCGTCCGTCCCTTTGAATGGTTTGTATGAGATTCTGAATTTGATTCGTGTATAGGATTGACCGGTTATTATCGTTCAAACGTTACTTATCAAATTGCTTTTCGTGTCGTACGTCCGTTCTATGAATCGCTATGCTTCAAACATTTTACCTGGACTGCTTTTTGCATCCTTCTCAAAAGATGAGTTATCCTGATGTTTGCGCGGTTCTAACGGAGATACCGTTTCTCAGAGTTCAATGGCGTTTCTCCTTATCAGCGGGGATCGGCTTCCTTTTTTCTGAGAATGCTGTTTATTCAGTTCATTGGCGTAAAACCTTTCGGTTTCCTCTTACCATGTGCTGCTTTTTTCGGGCCTCAAGTTATCCAGTACATTGGTGCAGTCCTCTTTTGTTGACGCTGCTTTGTTCGGAGTTGAATGAAACTAGTACATTGGTCCAGCCCTCGTTTTTTTCGTCGTGATCCGATTCC
>CAZYRD010000203.1:0-4586 GCA_964649475.1 uncultured Faecalibacterium sp. | reverse complement strand
AGTACAAGCGCCAGCACCTGAACGCCCTGTCCATCGCCGCCGACTACCTGTACCTCAAGAACAACCCCAACGCACCCTTTGCCCCCAAGACCTATATCTTCGGCGCCAAGGCGGCCCCCGGCTACTACATGGCAAAGCAGATGATTCGCTTCATCTGCAGCCTGGGCAAGCTGATCGACCGCGACCCCGTCATCCGCGAAAAGCTGCGCATCGTCTATCTGGAGGACTACAACGTCACCACCAGCGAACACCTGATGCCCGCCAGTGAGATCAGCGAACAGATCTCCCTCGCCGGCACCGAGGCCTCCGGCACCGGCAACATGAAGTTCATGCTCAACGGCGCCATCACCCTGGGCACGCTGGACGGCGCCAACGTGGAGATCGCCGACGCCGCCGGTATCGAAAACGAGATCATCTTCGGTATGCGCACCCCCGAGGTCAACGAGCTCAAGCGTGTGGGCTATCATCCCAACGCCTTCCTCGCCTCCGACGACGAGGCCCGCGCCGTGCTGTCCTTCATCCAGAAGGGCTGGGGCGGCCACAGCTTCGAGGATCTGTACAACAATCTGGCCTACAGCGACCCGTATATGGTTCTTGCCGACTTCCGCTCCTACCGCGAGGCACAGGCCCGTGCCCGCGAGCTGTACGCACAGCCCGAGGTCTGGAACCGCATGAGCCTGATGAACGTGGCCAACGCCGGTGTGTTCAGCGCCGACCGCTCCGTTCAGGACTACAACCGCGACATCTGGGGCATCCGTCCCGTCCGCTGAGCGACACCTCCGCCTTTTTACAGATATGACAGTCCGGACAGAGCCGGCGCATTTGCGTCAACTCCTGTCCGGACTTCTGCACATTCTGCCGCAGCGCGGCCATACCACAAAGGAGACCGCACGTTTTATGACCACTCCGGTATATAACAGCTACGACCCCTTTTACAAAAGCCCCTTCGGCGCCGTTGCCGCCGGTCAGCCGGTGCATCTGCGCATCGTCATTCCCCATGACGAAAGGTCCATGCCGCCCATCCTGTTTTTAATGGAGGACGGGCAGGACCGGTGGCAGGGGCAGGCCACCGCTTTCCGGCTGGAGGAACAGCGCCCCGACGGCGATGTGTTCGGCTGTACCGTCACGGTGGAGGAGCCGGGCCTGTACTTCTACTTCATCGACCTCTACCGCGACTATCAGAAGGTGTTTGAAAGCGAGGAGGGCGGCAGCTGCATCGTCACCGCCGACGACGCGCAGCCCTACCAGCTGACGGTGTACGACCCCGCCTTTACCGTCAACAGCGGCATGACCGGCGGCGTCATGTACCAGATCTTCCCCGACCGCTTTTTCGAAGGCGTGCCGGACAAGACCATGCCCTTTGCCGACCGCGTCTACCGCACCGACAAGGAGAACCCGCCTTACTACTGGCCCAACGAGCGCCCCGAGGGCTACCTCAACATGGACTATTACGGCGGCGACTTCGAGGGCATCCGCCGGAAGCTGCCCTACCTTGCCGGGCTGGGCGTCACCTGCATTTATATGAACCCCATCTTCGAGGCGCACTCCAACCACCGGTACAACACCGCCGATTACATGAAGGTGGACCCGGTGCTGGGCACCGACGAGGATTTTGAGCGCCTGTGTGCCGAGGCCCACGCCCACGGCATCCGCATCCTGCTGGACGGCGTGTTCAGCCACACCGGCTCCGACAGCCGCTACTTCAACAAAGAGGGCCGCTACCCCACCCGCGGTGCGTGGCAGGACAAAAACAGCCCCTACCGCAGCTGGTTCGTTTTCGGTGACGAGTATAAGTGCGGCTACCGCAGCTGGTGGGGCTTCGAGACCCTGCCCGAGGTGGAGGAGAACGACCCCGCCTACCGGGAGTTTATCTGCGGCGAAAACGGCGTGCTGCGCACATGGCTTCGCCGCGGCGCCGACGGCTGGCGGCTGGACGTCGCCGACGAGCTGCCGGACGACTTTATCGCCGGGATCCGCGCCGCCGTCAAGGCAGAAGGCGAGGACAAATTCCTGTTGGGCGAGGTGTGGGAGGACGCCACCACCAAGTTCAGTCAGGGCGGCCGCCGCAAATATTTCTGGGGAAAAGAGCTGGACACGGTGATGAACTACCCGTGGCGCACCGCCATTCTGGAGTTTGTGCGCAATGGCGGCGGCGAGGCCGCGGGCCGTGTGTTCATGAGCATCTGCGAGCACTATCCCCCCGCGGCGCTGCACACGCTGATGACCTCTCTGGGCACCCATGACACCGAGCGCGCCATCACCGCCCTTGCCGGCGAAAGCAGCGAGGGTCACGACCGCCACTGGCAGAACAACACCTTCCTGACGCCCTCCGCCCGCAAAACCGGCGTGCGGCTGCTGCGCCTTGCTACCGAGCTGCAGTTCTTCCTGCCGGGCAACCCCTGCGTGTACTACGGCGACGAGATCGCCATGGAGGGCTACCGAGACCCCTTCAACCGCGGCTATTTTGACTGGAACGACCGCACGCAGGAGCTGCGGGATGCCATCCGCACCATGGCGGCGGTCCGCAAAAAATGCCGTGCCCTGCACGACGGCGACCTGCGCGTGCTGGAAACCGGCGAGGACTACATCGCCCTGACCCGTACAAGCGGCGAAAGCCGCGCCGCCATTCTGGTCAACCGCGGCAGCTACAAGCCGGTCAGCGTCACGCTGCCCTGCGGCCGTGTGCTCACCGCCCAGCCGCTGCACAGCGCGTTTGTGTGTACAGAGGAATGACTGGCCTTGACGGAGCCGGCAGGTGCAAGGCGCAAAGTGCCCGGGGGCTCGGCAAAAAAGATGATATACACAAAAACCTTCGCCTGCTGATAAGGGCGAAGGTTTTTTCGCAGCCGCAGCGGCGGCTGCGGAAAACTTACGGACGGGAGCGCTCTTTTTCAGTAAGCTGCTCCGCAGAAGAGCCTGCGTCCTCTTCCGGCGGGGGAACGTGCAGAGCATACCGGGTCAGCGTACCGCGGAAGATATCCTCCGGCTCAGGGTCGTCCGGCTGCTTCCACAAAAGCTGCTGTGCAAGACGGTATTGCTCTTCAACGCTGACGCCGGAAAGCTTTTTCACCTGTTCCATATGGGCAAGCAGGTCTTTCGGCAGTGCCATGGCAGCATCTCCCTTGTGATGAATTACCCGCAAACGGGTTACGTGTGCATTATACGATAATAATTTCCTGCAGTCAACCCGTATACGGGTAATTTGTCCGGCTCATCCTGTTATTCTAAAGATACCCGAAAACGGGTAGACGAAAGCAGGAGGGAGCGCGGCAATGGACTACGGAAAGCTGTATGCGCAGCGGCTTCGGGCACTGTGCGGCGCACGCGGGCTCAGCATCAATCAGCTTGCCGCAATGAGCGGCGTCCCCCAGTCCACGCTGGACAACATCGTACGCGGGCTGACGCACAACCCGCGGGCGCGTACCCTGCACCGTGTGGCCAATGCACTGGGTATGACTCTGGCCGAACTGCTGGATTTCCCCGAACTGAACGACTTCTCCTTTGAGGACGACACCCCGTGATCCGACGGCGCTGCGGCGCCGTTTTTTCTTTTTTTGCACAATTTCTCAAAAACCTCTTGACTTTCCACCCACTGGAGACCTTATAGTAACGATGAAATATTAAACGTCCCGGATAAATATCTAACAAAAACAGTGGAATTTCGGGAAAGTTTATGTTATAGTATAAATACAGCGGCACCGCAGGGTGCCGCAGGCAAAAACAAAGGAGGTCTTGCCCCTATGACACTTGCGCAGATCATCTGGACAGGCGCCGTACTGGTGTTCCTTGTGCTGGAGCTGCTCACCCCCAGCACCCTCGTCGCCATCTGGTTTATGGCCGGTGCGCTGGCCGCGCTGCTGGTCAGCATCGTCTGCCCGGTGGTGTGGGTGCAGGTCATCGTTTTTCTGGCGGTCAGCATCGCGTCGCTGCTCGTCACCCGTCCGCTTATCGCAAAGCGCGTCAAGCCCAGCTTCGTCCCCACCAATGCGGACTCCATCATCGGCAAACAGGCGCGGGTCACCGTGCCCATCCGGCCCAACCAGCCGGGCCGTGTGTATGTGGACGGCCTTTCCTGGGCTGCCCGCTCGGAGGACACGCTGGACGAAGGCGAATGGTGCACGGTGGAAAGCATCACCGGCGCCACAGTGACCGTATACCAAACCGTGCAGGCTTCCGAGCAGGAGCCGGTGCAGGTCTGATTAAGGAGGAAAAGAAAGTATGGAGTATGTCATCATCGGTCTGGTAGTTCTGGCTCTGATCATCGTCATCGCCAACATCCGCATCGTGCCGCAGGCCAACGCCTACGTTGTGGAAAAGCTGGGCATCTACGCCGACACATGGGGCGCAGGCTTCCATTTCAAGGTGCCGTTCATCTCCCGCGTGGCCAAGGTCGTCAGCCTCAAGGAGCAGGTCGTGGACTTCAAGCCTCAGCCCGTTATCACCCGTGACAACGTCACCATGCAGATCGATACCGTCGTGTTCTTCCAGGTCACCGACCCCAAGCTGTTCACCTACGGCGTCGAGCGCCCCATCTCCGCCATCGAGAACCTGACTGCCACCACGCTGCGCAACATCATCGGCGAGCT
>CAZYRD010000202.1:0-4605 GCA_964649475.1 uncultured Faecalibacterium sp. | reverse complement strand
CATGGATGCCGACGAGCACACCGCGTATCTGGACGGCGGGGAGATCTCCCTCACCAACCGGGAGTTCAGCATCCTTTACAAGCTGCTCAGCTACCCCAAAAAGACCTTTACCCGTACCCAACTCATGGATGAATTCTGGGATGCGGACACCGAGACCGCCCCGCGGGCCGTGGACGTGTATATGACAAAGCTTCGCGCCAAACTTGCCGGCTGCGAAGCTTTTGAACTGAAAACCGTGCACGGACTGGGCTACAAGGCGGTGATCAAATGAAAAAGCAGGGGCTTGTAAAAAATGTGCTCCGGTGGCTCCACCACTATTTTGTTTTTTTTCTGCTGGTCGCCTTTGTCATCACCTGCTGCACCATGCTGTTCGTTTCCACCCTGCGGGATGCACTGGGCGTCACGCTGACCGGCGACAACATCAGCGCCGCTGCGATCCTTACTTTCTGGAACGTGGCGCTGCTGAGCCTTATCTTCACCGTTTTTGACACACTGCGCCGGAAGCTTACGGTGGAGCGCCCCGTCATGTGCATCGTCGAAGCGGCGGAAAGGATCGTGCAGGGCGATTTTTCCGTCCGCATCAGCCGGCAAAGCCGCTGGGGCACGGACGAGACCTTCAACCGGGTCATCGACTGCTTCAATAAAATGGCGGAGGAGCTTGCCGGTGTGGAAACACTGCGCACCGATTTTATCGCAAACGTCTCCCACGAGATGAAGACCCCCATCGCCGTCATGCACAATTACGGCACGCTTTTGCAGGCGGAGCAGCTGAGCGATGAAAAGCGGCTGGAATACGCCAGGGGCGTGACGGAAGGCTCCCGCCGCATGGCGGAGATGATGACCAATATCCTCAAGCTGAACCGGCTGGAAAACCAGCGGATCTATCCGCAGGCAACGGAGTTTGATCTGGGCGAGCAGCTGTGCGAATGCCTTGTGCAGTTTGAGGACGTGTGGGAGAAGGCGGGCGTTGAGATCGAGACCGATATTGCGGAAGGCGTCCGGGTAAAGGCCGACGCCGAGCTGCTCAGCCTTGTGTGGAACAATCTTTTCTCCAACGCGTTCAAGTTCACGCAGCCAGGCGGCACGGTAAGCGTTTCCCTCACCGCCACCGACCGCCACGCCGTTGTAAAGGTGGCTGACACCGGCTGCGGCATGACGGCGGAGGTCGGCACTCACATTTTTGAAAAATTCTATCAGGGCGACACCTCCCACTCGGCGCAGGGCAACGGGTTGGGGCTTGCGCTGGTAAAGCGGGTGGTGGATATCCTGCAGGGCGAGATCGGCGTCGAAAGTACGGTGGGCAGGGGCTCCGCCTTCACCGTAAAAATACGGAGGCACTGATATGGACTGGAAAAAGGCGGCGAAAGCCCTGCTGGCTCCCCATGCCGCCGTGCTCATCGTGCTGCTTCCGGCCGCCGCCGCAGGCCTTGTGTACGCGCTGGCGTATGCGGATGCCGCCTCGCCGGCGGCCATCGCCGCGTATGTGCCGACCGCCTATACGCTGACCGTCTGGTGCTGCGGGTTCCCCGGCATCCTTCGCCGTTTTCAAAGCTTCAAAGCGGAAAACCGCTATGTGAAGCGCTGGCGGGAGGACGCCCGGCTGCGGATGAACGTCTCCCTGTACGGCACGCTGCTGTGGAGTGCCGCTTACGCTGTGCTGCAGCTGAGTCCGGACATTTGGCACCGCACCTGCTGGTTCTGCTCGCTGGCAGGCTATTATACCGCGCAGGCAAACAGAAAAATCAGGCTGCTGAAGCGCAGCGGAGGAATGACACAATGACAGAACAGGGAAAAGAGACCTTTTGCTATACCTACTCGGCAAAGGAGCAGGACGAGATCCGTGCCATACGGAAAAAATACGCCCTGCCCGAGGAGGACAAGCTGGCTCAGCTGCGCCGTCTGGACGCCGCTGTCACCGGCAGGGCGACGGCGGTGTCGCTTGTGTTCGGCGTGGCCGGCGCGCTGATTCTCGGCACCGGCATGAGCCTGTCGATGACTGAGCTGGGGGAGATTTTTGGCCTGACCGGCGGCCTGTCCGTGCTCCTCGGCAGCGTGATCGGTATTGCGGGCATCGTCCTGGTGTGCCTTGCCTACCCGCTGTACGGCCGCACTGTGAAAAAGGAGCGGGAAAAAATCGCGCCGGAGATCCTGCACCTGACGGACGAGCTGATGAAATGACCGGCTGCGGGAAACGGGCTTCTCCGCACGTCCTGCAAAAGATCCGCCGCGGCCGGTGCAATATACATCATTCCACAAACGGCAGCACGGTCATGCGCAGCTTTGCGCAGCCGTAGGGGATCAGCTCCAGCTCCTCCGCTTCCGCTGTCGGGATGCGGGACTGCGGCACCCTTGCGCAGACGCTTTCGTACCCGTCCTCAAGCCCCCAGCCGATCTTCTGCAAACGGGCCTTTACGGCAACGGGCGGCGCGCTTTGCGAAAACGGCACCTCGCCGACGCCGTTTGTGCGGACGGTAAGCTCCGTACCGGCAAAGCCGTAATTCCAGTCGCTCTTCGGCGCAAGCTCGTAATCGCAGTAGGGATATTTCCTCTCCACACCGTCCCGTTCGTATTCGTGCATGATCTTTTCGGCGCCGATGGGCAAAGAAAACACCAGGCTGCCGCATTTCACATAGTGCAGGTCATAGGCGTACGGTTCAAACTGCGGGGTGAAGCCAAAGGTGATCACAAGCTCGCGCCGTTCGCCGGCGGCGATATCAAAGCTCAGCTGCTTTAGGGGCGCGGCACTGCCGTTTACCGCAACGTTTTCCGCGTTCTGCGGGATCCGCACCTCAAACCGGAACGCCTTTTTCGCCTCAACGGTGTATTTCAGCGTGTTCTCAAAGGGATAAGCGGTCTCCAGCTCAATGCGGACATCCCCGGTGTCCAGCCGGCACGGCACGGGTACAACGCTTGCAATGCAGCCGTCGTGGTGCATAAATGCGGACAGCGCAAATTTCGGCCAGCCCTGGTTGAAGTTGGCGGTGCAGCAGCCGTAATGCGGCTCCAGCCCAAACAGATGAGCCTCGGCGTTGTTGGTGCGGAACAGGGACCTGCCGGGGAATTTCCGGCAGGCGATCTGGTTGTTCATCTGCACATACTGGTGCGTCCACATGTCCTCGCTGATGGCCGCGGGCAGGGCGTTGAACGCCAGCACCTCCAGCCGGTCCGCCCATTTGCCGTCGCCCGTGTAAGCGTACAGCAGCTCGCAGGAATACATCTGCTCCACCACGGCGCACAGCTCCGTGCCCTGAATGGGCGACACGCCCGAAAGACACTCATCGCCGGTAAAAAGCTCCACGGCGGTGCCGTTGTGCTTTTTCAGCACCCCATACAGCTTTTCGGCCTTGTCCGTGTAGGCTTCACCCAGCAGATCGCAGCTGACCGCTTCGCTTTTCAGCATCATCGCAAGGTTGACGATGTGCGTTTCCAGCGTCCATTTGTTCAGCGGACGCTCCCACGCGGAGGTGAAGTCCGCATACTCCGCGCCCTGCTCCCGCACGATGCGCCCCAGCTCCGCAAGCCACGGCTCGCGGTATTTTTCGTAGATGAAATTGAGGGCGATGAACAGCTCGAACCAGCGGAATTTTCCCCACTGGAACAGCTCCGCCCCGCCGCTTCGCAGAAGCTCGTAATAGTTTTTCAGGATCCGGTAGATCACCCCGGGGATGCGCTCGTCTTTGGAGCAGGAGTAATAAACCGTCAGCACCTTGGTGATGAGCTGAACGGCCCAGGTGTCATAGGCGGACCGCTCTTCGGGCGCACAGGGGCAGATCCACCCGTCGGGCTGCTGCCGGGCTAAAATGGCGTCGATGTATTTTTTTGCCCGGGCGATCATGTCGCCGTCCTCCAGCAGGTAGGCAAGCGGAATAAAGCCGTCCAGCCAGTAGGGCACACGCTCCCAGCCTTCCCGCTCTCCGCCGATCCACGCGCTGTCGCGGACGTCCGGCCATATTTTGTCAAGATTGCCGCTGAGACCTTCCGCCTGCAGCTGCAGCTGCCGCCGCAGCCAGCCGGTCGGTTTCAGTTCGTTTGCCGTGTAAAAATTCCACTTTTTCATTCTGCCGCCGCTCCTTTTGCGATTGCTCCGGAGGAAACAAAATGTCGTTCCCCGCCTTTCGTTCAATATACCACACACGTCCCCAAAAGTAAATCCCGCGTATGTTTCTCCGCGCGTTGCAGAGGATAGCAGCACCGTTGCCAAAGCGGGGAGATCTTGTTTTGTTTTATCCCGGCACCCAAAATAGGAGGAGCGTTTCTGACGCCTGAAAGTGTTCGCAAAAGTTTACGAAATCTCCTTGCGCTGTTCGCATGAACGATGTATAATAAGCATCGGAATACCGAATAATATATTATGCGGAAAAGCGAATGATACAATATTCGGAATGCCGAATAAAACAACGGCGCAAACGAACGTTTCAACAGTCTCAAAACAGCGGTTCAGGAGAAAAAACAGTATGGATTTTTTGAAGATAGATGAGGTTGCAGCGCAGTGGGGCATCTCCTCACGCAGATTGCAAATCCTCTGTGCAGAGGGGAAAATTGAGGGAGCGACCCGTTTTGGCAGAGCGTGGATGATACCCAAAGATGCAAAGAAACCCATAGACG
>CAZYRD010000201.1:0-4607 GCA_964649475.1 uncultured Faecalibacterium sp. | reverse complement strand
GGCACCGGCGGCGGAGAGGGTCTCCACCAGCTGCGCCACGGTGGAGTTCTTCTGGCCGATGGCCACATAGATACAGATGACGTCCTTGCCCTTCTGGTTGATGATGGTATCGGTGGCAATGACGGTCTTGCCGGTCTGGCGGTCACCGACGATCAGTTCGCGCTGGCCGCGGCCGATGGGGATCATGCTGTCGATGGCCTTGATACCGGTCTGCAGCGGCACGCTGACGCTTTTGCGGCGGATGATGCCAGCCGCCTTACGCTCGATGGGGTAAATGCCGGCGGCGTCGATGGGGCCCTTGCCGTCCACGGGCTGACCCAGCGGATCCACCACGCGTCCGATAAGCGCATCGCCCACGGGCACACTGACCACGCGGCCGGTACGCTTGACGATATCGCCTTCCTTGATGCCCACGTCGCTGCCCAGCAGCACGATGGAGACGGTGTCCTCCTCCAGGTTCAGCGCCATGCCGAATTCCCCGTTGGAAAACTCCACCAGCTCGTTGGCCATGCAGTTGTCCAGACCGTTGGCGCGGGCAATGCCGTCGCCGACCAGCAGCACGGTGCCGGTCTCGCTCTGTTCCAGCGCAGCCTCGTAGTTCTTGATCTGGCTGCGGATGATTTTTGTGATCTCTTCAGGTCTTAATTCCATACTGTCCCTGCTTTCTGTCAGAGTACGGTGTTTTTCAGCAGACTGCGCAGGCTTTCCATGCGGTGGGCGACCGTGTCGTCCACCCGTCTGCCGTCATAGTCCAGCCGCATGCCGCCAAGCACCGCCGGATCCACCCGGACGGTGAGCTGGATGTTCTTACCGGTGAGGCGGGCCAGTTTTTCGGTAAGACGGCCGGTCTGCTCCCCGGAGAGGGGCACGGCAGTCACCGCGGTCACCGGAAGAATATTGTTGTCCTTTTGATATAGCTCACGGAAAGCGGCACAGCATTCGGAAAACTGTCGGATATGCCCTTTTTCGGTGAGGATCTTCAGAAAATTCAGCACATAGGGCTGCACGCCGCCCCGGAAGCTTTCGTCCAGAATGGCGCAGCGCTGCTGTCTGGAAAGGTTCGGGCTTGCCAGCAGGCGCAGAAAATCCGGCTCGGAGGAAAAACTCTCCTCCAGCACGGTCAGCTCCTTCAAAACAGCTTCGTCCAGCTGTTCCTCCCGGGCAAGGCTGTACAACGCCTCGCCGTACACACTGCCGATCTGCGTCATACGCCGTCACCCAGGCCGTCGATAAAGCCGTCGATGAGGGCGCTCTGGTCCGCATCCGTCAGTTCACGGCCCACCACCTTGCCGGCGATGGCCAGCGCCAGACCGGAGATCTCATCCTTGGCGTCATTGATGGCTTTTTTCTTTTCCTGCGCGATGTCGGCGGCAGCCTTGTCCCGCATGGCGGCCGCCTCGGCGGAGGCCTGCTTCAGGATCTCCTCCTCGCGGCTCTGTCCGCGGGCGGTGGCTTCCCGGACGATGCGCTCGCTGGTCTGCTGGGCGTCCGCCAGTTTTTCCCGGTATTCCGCCTGCATATCCAGCGCGTTCTGACGGGCGGCGTCCGCCTCGCCGTACATGGCGTCGATCTCCTGCTGACGGGCGTCGATCATACCCTTGACGGGCTTGAACAGAAACACCTTCAGCACATAAAACAGCGCCAGCGTGTTCAGCAGGACGAAGAAGGCGGTCCATGGGTTTACGCCGATAAAGCTTTCAAACACTCCCACGTCTCCTGCTCCTTTCTACATGCGTTGCCAACCGATCCGGCTTACAGCGCGAACAGGATCAGGAACGCGATGAGCAGAGAGTAGATGCCGGTGGTCTCGGCAATGGCGCAGCCCATGATCATGGTAGAGCGCAGCGTGCCGGAAACCTCGGGCTGACGGGCCATACCCTCCAGCGCCTTACCGACGGCGTCACCTTCGCCGACGCCGGGGCCGATAGCGCCGATGCCCATGCACAGCCCCGCACCGATTGCCTTACCCGCAACAGCGATCGCTTCAGCTAACAGTTCCATAACAGTACCTCCAGAAATTGTATTGTTTGATTTTGTTGACAAAAGTAATTTGCATTTATTCCGCTGCCGCGGGCTCCTCGGGAGCCGGGCAGGAATTGCCGATATAAACCATGGTCAGCAGGGTGAACACATACGCCTGCACAAAGCCGGAGAACAGGTCAAAGTAGACCGACAGCACCGCCGGAATACCAAACGCCAGCACCGGCACGCCGGAAAGCAGCCCCAGCGTCTGCAGCAGACCGAAGAAGCCCAGCACCGCGCACAGCACGCCAAGGAACACATGCAGCTTTTTGCGGGTCTTTTTCTTCCACAGCACCAGCAGGCCTGCGCCCGCTGCCAGAAGCACCACCGGCACCAGCCAGCCGCTTCCGGCGATCAGCCCCAGCACCTTGTCCGAAAGCAGGCTGAGCGCCAGATACAGGATGCTGGTGATGACGCCGCCGCCCGCCACGTTGCCGAAATGACGGAACGCCATGGAGACCGGCTGGGCGATCTCACCAATGATGTTCATAGGGGTCATGACGACGATGGGCTCGGTAAAGCCTTTCAGCCAGCCCAGCAGACCGTTGGCCTTGATGTTGTTGTACCAGATGATGGCCGTGACCATCAACGCCCAGGTCAGCGTACAGGAGAGATCCGCCGTGACCGAACGCAGAAAACCCGTCAGACCGATAAACGTGCCGCAGATGCTGCTGAGGAAAATGGTGCCGATGAAGGGAGTCCAGTGCAGATTGTGCGCACCCATGGATTCCTCCACCATGCCGTACAGCATGGAGACGCCTTTTTCCACCAGAACCTGCACTCCGCCGGGGCGGGTGGTGAGATTTTTGCCCAGTTTCACAGCGGCGAGGATAAGCAGCACGGTCACAATGAATGAGGAGACCGTGGTCTGCGTGATGGGAATGCCGCCGAAGACGGGGATGGTGAAGTATACAAATGCGCCCGTTACGTCAAGATTCATCGTCTGCCCTCACCTTACTTTCTGAAAAATTCCGCCACCGTGATGGTGGGACGGACAAACGCCAGCGGCAGCACCGCCGCCAGCACATGGCACAGCCCGCTTTTGACAAAGGCGAACAGCACCAGAAAGATGACCGCCAGCCGGAGGATGTACGAGGTTTTTGTCAGCTTGCGGCCGCCGGCAACGTCCTGTGCCGCAGCTTTGTCCGCCGCAAGGCTTGCGCCCACCGCCATAAAGAAGAAATTGGCAATGGCCAGCACCGCGCCTACAACACCGCCCAGCAGCACCGTGGCGTCAAACCGGCCAAGCAGCGCAAACACGCCGTACATCACCGCCACACAGACGGCCTGTCCCACGGCAACGATCGCCGTCTCCTTCAACACGATTTTCCGAGCATCCATATTCTGTTCCTCCAAAGCCGTCATCCCTCAGCGGGAACGGGGCGGTTTTTTATTTTCTTTTTTGCCGCGGCTCATCAGCTCCATCGCCTTCAGCGAATACCGCAGCCCGTCAACGGCGCCCGCAACGCCCAGCACCGCACCTGCGACGACGATCCACGCGCCCAGTTCATATTTATCCCGCAGCCAGACCGCCAGCCAGACGAAGCCGCCCAGCGGGAACGCGATGGAAGCCCCCAGCTGTGTCAGCCACAGCAGCATGCTCAGCTCTTTCATCGTCTCCTCCGGCACACAATGTTATTCTGTTCCGTGCCGAAAGCGGAAATGCACAGCGCACACCGCACGGCCTGCCGTTATGTATTATAGCACAGATTTTTTCCGGAACAATGACGCTTCTGTTAAATTTCACACAGACCGGACACAAAAAACGCGGCATAGAAAGCTCCGCACCGCCTTCAGCTTGGAAACACACCACATACTTGCCCGGGGCAGTGACACTCCATTTTTCGGTCGCTGCTCGTATTATACGGTTATTGTAGCGGATATGGCATAAAATTTCAACCCACATTTTCCCCCCAAAAACGCCGCGGAGCTGCTGGCCCCGCGGCGTAAAACACACTTTCATTTGGCAGTGTCGATGCTTTTGCCGAACACCACAAAGCGCTGGAACAGGTATTCCGACACAAAGTTGACGAGCATGGTGAGCGCCAGCACCAGATATTCGTTCCAGCCGAAGCCTTCGCCGGTGAGCACGGCCGTCCACCATGTGGAAAGCGGCGTAAACACCAGATAAAAACCCGCCACTTTCAGCATAGCCACCGGCACGTTGCTGGCGGAGTGGAAGGTGAACTTGCGGTTGAGGGTGAAATTCCACAGCACGGAAAGCACCAGCGCCACCAGATAGGACAGCCAGTGTTCCAGATGCAGCACCTCTTCCATCAGGGTAAAGGCCGCGACCTGAATAATGCCCGCGCTGGCAGAAAACAGTACAAATTTCAATGAGCGGACAAACTCTTTTTTTGTTTCGGACATAGCGGAGCCTCCTGAAGCGTTTTTAAAAAAACCGACTGCGGTTTTGCGCAGCCACACGCAAATATTATACTATATCCGCGCCGTTTTTGCAAGAAAAACTGTGGATGGAGGTAAACCAAAGAACGGCTGCCCCTGCGGGCGGCAATACAGGACAGCACGACAGGGCTCGAATGAAGATTGCCCGCGCGGTGCGCGGGCAGCTTCCGGAATTGCAC
>CAZYRD010000200.1:4356-4647 GCA_964649475.1 uncultured Faecalibacterium sp. | reverse complement strand
TCCACCGGCGAAGTTTTTTGACTCAATTTTGTAACACATCATTGACAAACCTACACTGTTGCGGTTCTGACCGCGCGTCACTATAGAAAAAGCGTGACATTCTCCGTGTAGGAAAGCTGCTGCATTTTATTCGAAAACGAGCCGCATAAAAAAGCCGCCGCGTTAAAATAACGCAGCGGCAAAAACAAGCAGTTTCGGGGATATGCTTCTCGGAAACGCCGGGCAAAACGCTCACACCGTTTTCTTCCCGCCCGGAAGCCGCGGCAGCAGAATGACTGCGGCAATGACGGT
>CAZYRD010000200.1:0-4256 GCA_964649475.1 uncultured Faecalibacterium sp. | reverse complement strand
GCATGTAGGTGGCGTTGTACACGGCGCTGTACAGCCAGCACAGAGCGTTTTCGCCGGGCAAAACGCTCACGCCGTTTTCTTCCCGCCCGGAAGCCGCGGCAGCAGAATGACTGCGGCAATGACGGTGATGGCCGTCTCCGGCAGCATGTAGGTGGCGTTGTACACGGCGCTGTACAGCCAGCACAGAGCGTTTTCGCCCAGGGCGGCAATGCGCTGGCCCCAGCCGAATTCCGTCATCCAGCTGAAGGCGTACTCATAGTCCTTCCACACCACATAGCCGGAAAGGAAGCTGCAGACGTAACGTGCAAAACAGGCGATCAGGCTGCCTGCGCCCGCACTGACATAGCGGTTTTTAAAGAGTTTGCCGATGGCGCCCGCAAAGCCCAGCACGGTAAAGGCGAGGATGTAGTCCAGCAGGATGCAGCCGACGATGGCGCCGAGCGTCTGGCAGTAGCTGAGGTTTTTCAGGCCCAGCATCAGTTGGATGAGGCTGTGCACAAAGGCGGTGAACACGCCCCATTTGGTGCCGTGGCGGTAGCTGACCGCCAGCACCGGCAGCATGCTGACCAGCGTGATGGAGCCGCCGTGGGGCAGCTCGTACAGGGGGATGAAGCCAAGCACGGTGGCAAGGGCGATCATCAGGGCGCACTCCACCAGAGTGCGGGTCTTGGAATACGGCTTGTTCATGGTTTTTACGGCCTTTCGAATAAATAGTACATAAAAACAAAAAGAGCGTCCCTGTATACAAAAACATACAGGGACGCCCCGTGATGAGCGTTTTGCGACATCCTCAAACTTCCTACGCCGGCATTACCCGGATCAGGTTCAAGGTGACCCAGAGCTGCATTTTGCCCTGATCTCAGCCGGGGATGGCCCCCAGCGCCCCTGTTTTTATGTCCGCACTTATTATACAGCGCGGGCGGCGGTTTTGTCAAGGGTAGACTGCATTGCCAGCAGGGTTGGTGATAACAGGCGGACGGGTACGGGCGGCCTTTCTCAGAACCATCGGCGGTATCCCTTCCCGCTGCAGCAGCGGCCGTTCACTTTACCGCCGGGGCGAAGTCGATCTGGCCCAGCGGCACGTTGACGCCGGCAACAAGCACCTGCATGCGGTCGCCGATGGCCCAGCGGCGGCCGGTGAGCGGGTCGCGCAGGGCAACGCCCTCCTGCAGCTCCGGCTGAGCGGCGCACAGCTCTTCGGCACGCACAAGTCCTTCCACGGTGTTGTCCAGCATGACGTAGATGCCGAAGTCCGTCACCGAGGTGATGGTGCCCTCCAGCACGGCGCCGATCTGCGAGCGCATATACTCGGCTTTGTAGCAGTCGTCACAGGCGCGCTCGGCGGCAGTGGCGGCAAGCTCCCGCTGGCTGGCGGCCTCGGCGGAACGGGGGGCAAAATCCGCAAAGCGGCGGCGGCAGTTGTCCGCGCCGTTTTCCAGAAAAGTGGACAGGATGCGGTGGATGGCAAGATCCGGATAGCGGCGGATGGGGCTGGTGAAGTGGGCGTAGTCCGCCAGGGCAAGGCTGTAATGCCCGGTGGGCTCGGCGGAATAGACCGCCTTGGCCTGCGTGCGCAGGATGGCGCTGTGGACGGCGGGTTCCAGCGGGGTGCCGCGGGTGGCGTCCAGCAGGGAGGCAAGCTCGGTCTGGGCGGGGGTGAGTTTTTCAAAATGGAAGGGCACGCCCAGCGCACCGAGGATAGCTTTGAGCTTTTCCACCCGTTCCGTCTCCGGCTTGTCGTGCACGCGGTAGACGAAGGGCAGTTCGTTTTCTCCGGCAAAGCGGGCGGCGCAGCCATTGGTGAGGATCATGCACTCCTCGATGATGCGCTCGGAGACGCCGCGGTCCCGTTTTTCCACGCCGATACAGATCCCGTTTTCGTCGGTGAGCAGCTTGCTTTCTTCGCTTTCGATGTCCATGCCGCCGCGGGCATCCCGCTTTTGGGCCAGTTTTTCGTAGATGGCGTTCAGCATGGGCAGCTGGTCGGCCACCTCGCGGTATTTTTCGTCCAGCTGCGGGGTGCTTTCGCCGGCAAGGAGGGCGTTGATCTCATTGTAAACGCCCTTGACGCGGGAGCGGATGACGGATTTTTCAAAGCGGAAATCCGTCACGTTGGCGTTTTTGTCCAGCCGCATGATACAGCTGAACGCCAGACGGTCCACGTCCTCGTTGAGGCTGCACAGATCGTTGGAAAGTTCTTTGGGCAGCATGGGCACCACCTGATCGGCGTAGTACACGCTGGTGCCGCGGACAAAGGCCTCTTTGTCCAGTGCGGAATAGGGCCGCACGTAGTGGCTGACGTCCGCGATGTGCACGCCCAGCTGCCAGCCGTCCGCAAGCGCGCTGACGTTGATGGCGTCGTCGATGTCCTTGGTGGAAGCGGAATCGATGGTAAAGATGGGCTCGTCACGCAGATCCAGCCTGCCTTCGATCTCCTGCGGGGGGAAATGCACCGCGGAACAGCCCGGCTGGGTGACGGAAAGCCCGCCCGCCTGCTTTTGCAGCAGGGCGGCGGCGGTGAGCACCTTATCCGGAAAGACGGTGGGGATGCGGTTTTCGTGCAGGATGGCGGCACAGCAGGCAGCGGCGGTGTCGGCATCACCGAAACACAGCTCGATGGCGAAGATGTGCCCGTCGTAGTCCCGTCCGCGGCGCAGCACGGTGCAGGCGGCCTTCTGGCCGTCCAGCGCGGGGTCGTCCTCGTTGACGGCAAGCAGCATTTTGCTGCAGAAATCCGGCCGCAGCCACAGGGTACAGCCGTCGTGCTCCAGCACGCCGGTGACCATGCCCTCGCCTGCGGTGACGGCGCTCACCTCTCCCTCGCGGGTGCCCTCCCGACGGGGATTGGGGGAAAGCGCCACGGCGACCTCGTCGCCGGGCAGCGCACCGCACAGGTAACGGCCGGGGATGAAGATATCCTCCTCGCGGCCGGTGGCGCCCACCGGCTGGGCAAAGCCGTAGGTGCCCGCCACCCGTGCCATGGTGCAGGTGAGGACGGCGGCCTTTTTGTTTTTTTCGGTATACGCGGCTCTTTCGGCAGGGCGCGCGCCCTTTTGGGAAACCTTGCCCCCGCGGGAACCGGTACGGGCATGGGTTTTGGCCTGCGGCTTGCCGGAATATGCGCCACGCTCCGCCGCACCGGCAGCTTCAAACCCGCCGGCAGAGGGTCTGCCCTGCTTTTTGCCTGCGCGGGCGCTGTTGCTGTGAATGGATCTGGGGCCTGTTTTTTTGCCCTTTGAAATCTTTTTTGCCATAGTTTTGTTCCTTTATTTTGTTGCGCTGCGGCACGGAAGCTTTTTTTGCCGTGCCGCAGATCCGGAAATATATTGTACCCGGCTTTTCTTCAAAAAAACAGACGGCATCCGCTTTTGGACGGACGCCGCCTGTACGCGGTCACTCTTTCTTCACCAGCTTGGGGCCTGCGGCGGTGTCCTCCACGGCCCAGCCCAGCGCGGCCAGCTCGTCACGCAGGGCGTCGGCTTTGGCCCAGTCCCTGGCCTTGCGGGCGGCGGTGCGGGCTTCGGCCAGTGCAACGGCCTCAGCGGGGGCGTCGCCGGCAATGACGCCTGCGGGGGTCTCGGTCTTGGCGGCAGCCGCGGCGGCGGTGCGGGCCTCGGCGGCCTTTTCCAGCAGGGACAGGGACAGCACAAAATCATAGCTGTCCAGAATAGCCAGCTTGGTGGCGTCGTTGGCGGAAGCCTTCAGCGCGTCGTACAGGGCAGTGATGCCCAGAGAGGTGTTCAGGTCGTTGCCCACGCTCTTGAGGAATTTTTCCTTATAGGCGGCGACGACGGCCTCGTCCACGGCGCCGTCCTCCGGCTTGAGGGCAGCGATGCGGCGCACCAGCTTGCCGAAGGCGCCGGCGGCGTTGTCCAGATTTTCCCAGGTGAACACCAGATTCTTGCGGTAGTGGCTCTGCAGGCAGAAGAAGCGGTAGACGACGGGATCGTAGCCCTTTTCCTCCAGCAGCGAGACGGTGAGGAATTCGCCCTTGGACTTGGACATCTTGCCGTCACCGGTGTTCAGGTGGTGCACATGGAACCACTGCCTGCACCATTCGTGGCCCAGATACGCCTCGGACTGGGCGATCTCGTTGGTGTGGTGGGGGAAGGCGTTGTCGATGCCGCCGCAGTGCAGATCCAGATACTCGCCGTTGTACTTCAGCGAGATGCCGCTGCACTCGATATGCCAGCCGGGGTAGCCCACGCCCCAGGGGGAATCCCACTTCAGGGCCTGATCCTCGAACTTGGACTTGG
>CAZYRD010000199.1:0-4667 GCA_964649475.1 uncultured Faecalibacterium sp. | reverse complement strand
CTGGACCGCCGAAGAGGTGGATGCCAAGCTGAAGCAGATCATGAAGAACATCTACGACAACTCCGTCAAGGCCGCGAAGGACTACGGCATGGAGGGCGACCTTGTCGCCGGAGCCAACATCGCGGGCTTCCTCAAGGTGGCCGAGGCCATGAAGGCGCAGGGCTGCGTGTAAACGGAACAGGTACATAAAAAAGCGGTCCGGTGCCGCGGATTTTGCAAGCCGGATGGAGGAAAACATGGAATACCGCAAACTGGGCAGGACCGGCATGACGGTCAGCGCCATCTCGCTGGGCTGCGAGCACATGCAGGGCAAGGATTACGGCCTCATCAAGTCCGTGATCGACGCCGCGCTGGACGCGGGCATCAACTATCTGGATGTGTTCATGAGCGAGCCGGAGGTGCGCAGCAACATCGGCAAAGCGCTGGCGGGCCGCCGCGACAAGGTCATTCTGCAGGGGCATATCGGCTCCTGCTGGGTAAACGGCCAGTACAAGGTCAGCCGCGATCTGGCCGAGTGCGTCGAGGCCTTCGAGGACCTGCTGACGCGCCTGCAGACGGACTGCATCGACGTGGGCTTTCTGCATTTTGTGGATAAGGTGGCCGACTGGGATGCGCTTGCGGACAGTGACGTGATGCGCTACGCGCTTTCGCTGAAGGAAAAAGGCGTCATCCGCGCCATCGGCCTCAGCTCGCACGACCCTGTCACCGCCAAAAAAGCGGTGGACAGCGGCCTCATCGACGTGCTGATGTTCTCCCTGAACCCGGCGTATGACCTCATCCCCAAGGACGTCAATATGCCGGACATCTTCACCGAGGTGCTGGAGGGCAAAAAGCAGGATTTCTCCAACCTGACGCTGGAGCCCGCCCGTGCCGAGCTGTACCGCGACTGTGAGGAGCGCGGCGTGGCCATCACCGTGATGAAAACGCTGGCGATGGGCACCCTGCTCAGCAAGGAGCGCTCGCCGCTGGGCGTGGCCCTCACCGAGACCCAGTGCATCAGCTACGCGCTCAGCCGGCCGGCGGTGGCCTGCGTGGTGGTGGGCATGCAGCGCATAAGCGACGTGCAGCACGCCATGGAATACTGGGACGCCACCGAAGAGCAGCGCGACCACAGCACCGTGCTGGGCTCTCTGGGCATGTTCCGGGCCGGCGGCCGCTGCATGTACTGCAACCACTGCCTGCCCTGCCCCGCCCGCATCGACGTCGCCGCCGTCAACAAGTATCTGGATCTGGTGGAGCTGGATAAAAAGCCCGCCGACAGCGTGCAGCAGCACTACGCCGCGCTGGAAAACACCGCCGAAGCCTGCCTTGCCTGCGGCGCCTGCGAAAGCCGCTGTCCCTTCGGCGTGCCGGTCATCGAACGCATGCAGCGCGCCGTGCAGACCTTTGGCAAATGATCAAAACGAAACAGCCAGAAACGGAACGTGCCGCACGGCAGGACTCTTTGCGGGTCCTGCCGTTTTTTAATTGCGGCAGACGGCGACGTATAAAAACGATCGGCGGATGCTGCAAAAACCGGGGAGAAAGCAGATGCAGGAAGAAAAAAGGTATGAGGTTCTGGTGCTGGGCGCCACCTTCGCGGCGGCGGGACTGGCACAGGTGCCGGGCAGCCGCTGCCTTGTGGTGGACCGCTGCGGGCAGCCGGGCTGGGAATTTCTGGGCGCACTGAACTTCGGCACGGCATAAGACCGGCCGCTTGCCGGCGCCGCCGCGCGCCGGAAAACCGAACAGGTATAAGAAAAACCGGCGGTCCAAGCGTCCTGCCGGTTTTCTGTTGGCGCGCAGGAAACTGCGGGGATACTCACCGCAGCGGACTGTATTTTTCCATGGCGGCGGCAACGGCCTCGGCGTTTTCGATGGGGGTGCCGGGGTACAGGCCGTATACCATCAGCAGGCCGCCCTCCGGCGTGCCGATCTTTTCCACCTCTTCGCGGATCAGATCGTCAATGTCCTGCGGTGTGCCGCCGAAGGTGACGTTCTGCCGGTCGATGTCCAGCTCCACGCAGGTCTTTCCGCGGAAACGCTCCGCGATCCAGTCGATGCCGTTGACCAGATCCTGCAGGTTGATGACCTGACAGCCGCCGTCAATGATGTCGTCCACCAGCGAGCGGATGTCACCGTCGGAGTGCATGTGCACGATGCAGCCCGCGTCCCGCGCCAGCTTCATCATGCGCTGGTAGCCGGGCTTGATGTACTTTTTGAAATGCTCCGGCGTGATCATAGGGCCGTGCTGCATGCCAAGATCCTCGGGAATGGAGATCATGTCCACCCCGAAGCCGATGTATTTTTGTAAGATGGCACAGTTGAAGTCGTTGACGCCCCGGATCAGCGGCTCCAGCACCGGGTCCTCGTCCATCATGGCGTACAGAAAATTCTGGTAGCCGCACAGGTCGGTCAGCTGCAGAAAGGTGTGTCCGTGCCGCAGGCCGCCGGCGGTAAAATGCCCTGCGGCCTTTGCCTCGGCAATGCGGCGGCTTTCGGCCTCCCAGTCAACGGGGCCGATGCCCATGCATACCTCCGGATCGGGGAAACGGTAATGTTCAAAAGCGGAAAGATCCGCCAGCGGATGGCCCGTGACGGTGCCGGTCAGGCCCATCATGGGCGTCTGCCACACACAGCCGAAATCATCGGTGAACGGCACGCCCTCCCGCCCCACGCCGGGCATGCCGGCGCTCAGCTCCTCCAGAAATGCGGCGTTGTCCTTCGGGCGCACAAAGCCGGGGAACAGCGCGGGGTGCCGTTCCTTCAGATCGAACAGCTCGTCAAGACCGTACTGAAAATAGCAGCTGGCGTTGATGGCGTAGTTCATGGGGATGCAGTCCGGCTTTTGAAAGAAGATGGTGCGCAGCATATTTTCGCGCGGGGCAAGCTTTGCCATGGATGTCTCTCCTTTGCCATAGAAAAGTCTTTTCTGTAAAAGATCTTGCTTTTTGCACGCCGATTTTTGCGGGGCTGGTGAAAAATGCCTGCCGGTCAGTTTTCTGCCAGCTTCTGCTGCAGCTTGGCGTAGAAATTCTGCTCTCTGGTTTTTACGGTGCGCAGGGTGCAGCCCGCCTTGTACAGGCGGATATCGTCCCCGTCGCGCAGGGTGTATTTGTCGCAGCTGTCAATGATCAGCAGCGGCGGGGCGTCCGGCTCCGGCTGGGGCACGTGCACTTTTACGCTGATGCGGTCGCTGCCGGAGGTGACGATGGCGCTGGCCAGCGACGCGTAGGGGCACACCGGCGTCACGGCAAAGCAGTCCATCGCCGGCATCAGAATGGGCCCGCCCGCCGAAAAATTGTATGCGGTGGAGCCGGTGGGGGTGGAGACGATGACGCCGTCCGCCGCGTACCGGCGCACAAAGCTGCCGTTGATGGCAAGCTCCAGCTGCAGGGCGCGGGCCATGGCCCCGCGAAAGACGTTGGCCTCGTTTACGGCAAGAAAGCTTTCCCGCACGGCACCGTCTTTCCCCACGATCTCACCCGCCAGAAGAATGCGTTGCTCGGTGGTGTATTCGCCGCACAGGATCCGCTGCAGCGACTCTGCCGCGCCGGCGGGCTCGCATTCGGTCAGATAGCCGATGTGACCGAAATTCACGCCCCACACCGGCACGTCCCAGCAGCCGGCCTCGCGGATGAATTTCAGCATGGTGCCGTCGCCGCCCGCGATCATCAGCATGTCAAACGCGCCGCCGTCCCAGGGCTGTACGTTTTCCCAGCCGGGCAGCGCGGTGCAGGCGGCGGACGCAAGCGGCGTGTGGCCGGCCGCGGCCAGCTGTGCGGCAAGGCCGCGGGCAAACTGCACCGCTTCGGGGCGCAGGGTGTTGGGGGTGATGAGAAAGCGCATGGAAACAAGCCTCCTTGGAAATACTCTGCTTTAAGTATACGGGCTGCACCGGCAAAGCGCAAGAAAAATCTGCCCTTTTACCCCAAAGTTCGTGCTGCTGCCGTTTGTGACCGCCGCGGCAGTTGTAAAATTTTTATAAAACCTTGGCACAGCGGGGGGCAAAACGCCCGGTTTCGGGGCGTTTCGTTTGACATTGTATGCGCAAAGCGGTAAAATAAATATGTATACGCCTGTGCGCATAGTGTGCCGCACAGCCTGCCGACGCCGACTGCACCGGTAAAACCGGCGCGGAAATTCTGTGAGTGATTGAAAAAAGGAGACCAAACATGTCCCTGGTCGATAAGATTTTCGGTACGTTTTCGGACAAGGAGCTCAAGCGCATCCGGCCCATCGTGGCAAAGATCGAAGCGCTGGCTCCGGATTACGCCGCGCTGAGCAACGCCCAGCTGCAGGCGGTGACCCCTGCGCTGAAAGCCCGCCTTGCCGCGGGCGAAACGCTGGACGATATTCTGCCCGACGCCTTTGCCGCCTGCGCCGAGGCCTCTGCCCGCGTGCTGGGCATGCGGCCCTTCCATGTGCAGCTGGTGGGCGGTGCGGTGCTGCACCGCGCCTCCATCGCCGAGATGAAGACCGGCGAAGGCAAGACCCTCGTCGCCACCCTGCCCGTGTACCTCAACGCCCTCACCGGCGAAGGCGTGCATGTGGTCACCGTCAACGACTACCTGGCCCGCTACCAGAGCGAGTGGATGGGCAAGCTGTACAAGTTCATGGGGCTGTCCGTCGGACTCATCACCCACGAGCTGGACTCCGACGCCCGCCGTCAGGCCTACGCCTGCGAC
>CAZYRD010000198.1:0-4736 GCA_964649475.1 uncultured Faecalibacterium sp. | reverse complement strand
TGCACTGGGAAGATGGAACAACTCTTTACGCTTTTTCGGGTAATTGCGGCGATTGCGGCAGCAGGGACACAAATACACATCCCCATCGCTCAACTGCGTCCAGCCAAAGAAATCGCAGCCCTCCGTCTGTCCCAGATTCATGCAAACGCCGTATCGGTATTTCGGCAGCTCCATGCCTTCCGTTCGCGTCGGATCATTCAGCGTATACTTTCCGTCCACCACAAAATGTCCGGCGTACCCTGCTTCTGCTTCCTGCAGCGTGCGGCGCATCTGTCCCAGCTTACCGGTCTGATCCAAATGATACTTTGCCAGAAAATCCACCAGTGCGTGTCCGGAAAGGATAAACAGCATCGTTGCTTCTGCCGAACCGTCATTGATCACATCCCGCGGCAGTAATCCGCCGGCAATATATGTTTCATCGCCGTTAAACGGCAGCGTTCCATTGAGCAGCTGCGACCGCTGCCGGTCATACAACCACTGTAGAAAATCTGCATTGTCCAGCAGCAGTTTAATGTCGCCCGTCAGCTGGGCATAGCGGAAAAATTGAAGCAGCAGATAGCCGGTGATCTCACTGTCATCGTTTTCTGCAAAGTGGAACATTCCATCAACGCCCATCGCCTGCGCATTCAGAATTTTTCCGTTGCACCGGAAAACATCAATGTAAAATTGCAGCATCCGCCGGGCACGTTTGTTCAGGCCCAGCTTCAGCATAGCCATACACACGCCGAACTGGTCGCGGACATACCCCATGTGATAGGCATATCCGGCCAGCACACCGCCCTGCTGTGCCTGCTGCACCACAATGTTTATCACCGTGTCCTCAATGGCTTTGCACAGAACCTCCCGTTTGGGCATATGCGGCGGAATCTCACGCAGCACTGCAACGTCATTGAAGATTTCTTTCCACCAGCATTCTGTTTTATTCAACAGTGTTTCGCACGACACTGCCCGCAGACGTTCTGCTGCTTCGACGCATTCCGGATAAGAAGGCCCGCCGATCAGCAGCATTTCCGCCTTGCCGTTTACGCATATATCATAGGTAAAGGCCGAGGGCCGTTTTACACTGGCGTCACCCCGCACCAGTAATGTATAAAACTGCGGATACGGCAGTGGATAATCGTTATATACCGCATTGCCATTCTTTGTTTTTAACAGGATCTCCGCTCCAAACTCAGTCTCTTCCACCGCATCATAATGAAAATCGCTCCCATCCTTTTGCAGCGGATACAACCTCATACACAGCGGCTGCGACGTTTCAAAGCGGCGCACCAGACAGGCTTCTTCCGGAACAACAAAATCTGTGATTGTTCCCACAGCATTGTCCTCCGCCTTCAGATCAATATGCCAGATTCCAGCGCAGGGCGTATGGTACGGTTCGCTGCGTTCCAACTGCTCCGGTGTGACAAATTCGCTGGCGAACAACGAAGGCGCCGAATACGGCGGGCCAAAAATCTGCACAAAGTCACCTTCACGATATCCTGCGGCCATAATCCCGTTTCCGGTCATATAGATTGCGTGTGTTTTCATTTTTTTGGCTCCCTCCTATTTTGCGGGTTCATTCCGCTTCCATTCTATATCAACTTCAACTGCCCTGTCAACAATTATTTACTCGCGCACAAATTACTACTTTTATTTGTTTTTCTTTACAAAAAGCCTTGACAATACAACTTATTTGCGTTATACTACAATCAACAACCAACCGTTGTACACCATTGAATCGTAATCCGATCCGGCAGATTCTTATAATAATCCGTTTTAACGGTCCGGTAATTTGATATACTCTCCTTGCAAAAGAAAACCGGATCCTACAAGGAGGAACTGAACATGACAAATCTGGCTTACAAACAGACGCAGGAACCCGCCCGCGAAGGCAATGTTTCTTATATTGATTTTGCCGCACACGCTGCCCGCCGCACCGAAAAGCGCCGTAAGCAGGCTCTTTGCCTGCAGCACCGGTATGGAGCTCTCCTTCTGGCTCTTTGCCTTGTGTGTGCCTGTATCAGCCTCGCCACTTCTTTCACCGACTTGACTGCGCTTCTTGTTCTTGCACCGCTGGGCGTATATCTTCTGTTCACAAAAAGCATCATCGTATACCGCTCTGCACAGAATCGTTGAACGCCGTATTCCCTTTTACATAAAAAACTGCATCTCAAAAGCATCTGACTTTTGGGATGCAGTTTTTTTCATTTGTAGTTTTATATATCTTTCATTTTTAGGAAAAAAGCCAGAACTGAGAGCACAACCGTACCTGCCGCATATGCTGCCACCCAAAGCAGATCCTGCCATGCAGGTGTTCCGACGCTGCTCAGAACACTTCTGCCCCAGCGCACTGCATGAACAAATGGCAAAAGTTCCGCCGCTTTGCTGAAAGCATCACCCAGCAGGGCAAGTTCAAACCACACATCACTAAGCCATGCAGAAAGGTTGGTGAGCAGTGCACCGCAAATTCCTCCAACCTGTTTTTCATTCAGCAGGCACCCCAACAACAAACCCAACCCGATAAAAAAGACAGCCGGAGGGATGATCGCAATACACAGCTCAAATACCCTTATCGAAAACGGAAGCCCCAGCGCCAACGACACCCCACATACAATCCCACACTGCACCACAGCCATTGGTATAAGCGGCAGCGTGTATCCCAGAATAAAGTCTTCTGCCCGCATTGAGGTTGTTAGCAGCCTTGCAAGAAATCCCGAGGCCCTGTCTTTAGAAACAAGCTGCGCGGCAAACAGACTGAGAAACGATAATCCGAATACCGCAATTCCCGGCGTCAGTTCTTCCAGTGCGAATAGTGTCACCGGAACATTTTTCTGAATCGTCGACAACAAAAGCAAAAGTATGCACGGAAAAATTGCGCCAAATCCCAATGTCAGCGGATCACGCAATAGTTCCCGCATATTTCTGCGCGCAAAAACGATCGTCTTCATTCTTCCGCCCCCTTTACAAAAAACAGAAATGCATCTTCAAAAGCTGCGCAATTTGCATGCAGGCAGAGTTCCGGAATAGTTTCCTCCGCACACAGCTTCCCTTTCGCCATGATTCCTACTCTGTCAGCCAGCGCTTCCGCCTCCTCCAGATAATGGGTGGTCATAATAACTGTCGTTGAACCTTTCAGTTTCTTTAAGAGAACCCATAGCTCCCGACGGGAAATCACGTCCAGCCCCAATGTCGGTTCATCCAGAAACAGAATCTCCGGCCGCGTAACCAATGCCATGGCGATACTCAACCGTCGCTGATAACCACCGGACAGTATTTTGGCCCGTTTTCGCTGCACATTCTGTAGTGAGAACTGTTCCATGCAGCACTGCACCTGCTCTTTGCATATTTTGGGATCGCGAAATTTCAAGGCGGCCATCAGCTCAAGATTTTCCTGCACGGTAAGGTTTGGTGCAACTGCCGTTTCCTGCGGTGAAACGCCCAGCAGTGCTTTTGCACCAATGGGATCTTTAATTATGCTTCGTCCGTGTAAAAAGGCATCGCCGGAAGCCGGCTGCGTCAGCCCCGAGAGCATCCGCAGCGTCGTGCTTTTTCCGGCGCCGTTTACCCCAAGCAGTGCAAAAAAGCAGCCCTTAGGTATATGCAGTGTCATTTGATCTACGACCAGATGATTTTTATAGCTTTTGCAAAGTTTTACAATTTCAATTCCGTCTGTCACCGTATCAATTTTCCTCCTGTATTTCCTGCAGAACAAGTTCGTTTATCTGTGCAATTTCCCGGCACCAGAGTTTGTAGTTGATCACATAAGTGATCGAATATGTCAGCAATGCGCTGCACAGGATCCCCACCAGGCTTCCCCACCGAAACGGGAACCAACAGATCATTGAAAACGGAAGATAAAAAATCACCGTTGAGAAAAAATGCACAACGCATTGCTTCAAAAAGCTCCAGTGTTCCAGCTCAAACAGAAAACCGGCCTGTGCAAATACAACACCAATCAACGCCGTAAGCAGAGTCTGAATCAGCACCGCCTGCAGCTGCGTTTCGCAAAGAGCCTGCAGTGAAGGCATTGCCGGAACATATTCGCCCTCGCTAATACCGAGATTGATCGACAGATTGATCAGATACCCAAGCAGGATACCGGCTGCTCCGCCTACAATCAAACGGATCAATATTTTTTTCAGAATATTCATTACTTCGCCTCCCGCCGCAATCCAAAAAACGTTTTGATTTTAGGAACATACCGCCTTGAAGCATAAGTCCGGATACCGCCGTCAAGATAGACGCCGATCGTTCCTGTAAGACTGACATCCAGTTTTTGAATGCACTTGCTGTTGACGAGTTCCGCATTGGAAATACGCAGAAACACCGCCGGATCAAGCTGCTGTTCCGCTTCATACAGACGCATGTGCAGCAAAAAAACTCCCTGTTTGGTCTGTGCATAGACCTTTTGTTTTTCTGCATACACCCGAAGCAGCTGCGACTGCGACAAAAAATAAAGTTCACCCTCCAAATAGCCATGCATGATTTTCTGCGCAATTTTTTCCAGCATTGCTGATGCGTCTTTTACTTCCTGTGTGACCGTAGCTGTATGAATAACCGCACATGGCTCTTCGAAAAGCGGATCGATCTGTATTTTACATTGCACTCCGACTCACTCCTTTCTTCAATTCCCATTGTAATCATTTTCCGTGCGGTGTGTAAAGTGCTACAAGTCAATCGGTAACAATAGCATTCCAAACGGCAAAGCCCCTTGTGGAAGCTCGATCCTCCACAAGGGGCTTTCTTGTTTTCAAACT
>CAZYRD010000197.1:0-4737 GCA_964649475.1 uncultured Faecalibacterium sp. | reverse complement strand
CATGAAGACCCAGCTGTCTACTGGAAAAATGGGGCATGCCTATCTGTTTACAGGAACCCGCGGCACCGGTAAAACGACCTGCGCCAAAATACTTGCAAAGGCGGTGAACTGCCCCAACTGCAAGGATGGCGACCCCTGCGGCGAATGTGCGGTCTGCAAAGGCGTTGAGGACGGCTCTCTGCTGGATGTTGTGGAGATCGACGCCGCATCCAACCACGGTGTGGATGATGTCCGCAGCCTGCGCGAGGATGCTGTTTATACGCCCTCGATGGGCAGCTATAAGGTGTACATTGTCGACGAGGTCCACATGCTCAGCACCGCTGCGTTTAATGCGCTGCTGAAGATCATGGAAGAGCCGCCGGCCCATCTGATGTTCATTCTGGCGACAACGGAGATCCATAAGGTGCCCGTCACCATTCTCAGCCGCTGCCAGCGCTATGATTTTATGCGCATTCAGGCGGAGGACATTGCCGAGCGGCTTCGCTATGTTGCAAAGGAGGAGGGCATTGACCTGACTGCCGAAGCAGCGCTTTTGCTGGGTCAGCTGGCGGACGGCGCCATGCGTGACGCCCTCTCCTTGCTGGATACCTGCTCCGGTCTTGGCGGCGTCGTGGATGAGGAGATGGTCCGCCGGGTTGCAGGTGTGACGGACAAG
This sequence comes from uncultured Faecalibacterium sp., assembly GCA_964649475.1. GTDB lineage: Bacteria > Bacillota > Clostridia > Oscillospirales > Ruminococcaceae > UBA1762. The sequence continues at coordinate 4,082 of CAZYRD010000197.1, read as the reverse complement.
CAGTATTTGTTTGATATCAGCCACGCCGTACAGGGCGGTGATGTGGAGGCGCTTGTTGCCGCGCTGAACGATCCCCGTACGCGTTCGCTGGATACCCGCCGTCTTTGTGAGGAGCTGATCTACCATTACCGCAATCTTATGCTGGGTTCGGTTTCGCAGGATGCTTCGCTGCTGCTGCAGGTGAGCCAGTCCGAACAGCAGTGCTATTTTCAGGAGGGAAAAAACATATCCGTCCGGACGGCTGCGGCAGCAATACGGCGTCTGGGCGACGCGCTTGAGAAGATGACGCGCGGCGGAAATGCCCGCATCGAGCTTGAACTTGCACTGTTTGCGCTTGCCGGTGCCGGTGGACTTTCTGCCGAAGCGCCCGTTGTTATGCCGGCGGCTCCGGCTGCAGCAGGGCGGCAAAATGCCGCGCAAAATGCCGCGCAAAGTGCCGCGCCCGCCAAGCCCGCCGCTGCAGCACAGACCCAATCCGCGGAGGCACCTTCTCCTGCTGCGCACGCTGCAGAGTCCGATGATGCGTTTGCCGAATGGGACCGCGTTGTGGCGCTGGCTGCCCAGAGAGATATCCCGCTTGGCAGCTTCCTCATTGGTTCCCGCGCATACCGCACAGGCAACCGGGTGCTGATCGACGGCAACAACATGCTGTACGACTATCTGCGTGCAAACGAGCGCTCGCATGCGACGCTGAAAGCGGCTTTGCAGGAGATAACCGGCGAGGCGCTGGGCATTGGACCGTATACTGCGCGGAAAACGCAGACCAACCAGAACGATCCGCTTGATGTACTGCGACAGCGGGGTGTGGAAGTTCAGGAAGTGTAATTCGTTATCCATTCATTTTAATATAAACAAGAGGAGAATTCATCATGAAAGCAAGACTGCCCCAGGGCTACGGCCCGCAGAGCCAGGCCCAGCTGATCAAAAAATACCAGAAGATGCAGGAGGATATGGAGAACCTGACTGCTGAACTGGAAGCCCGTGAGCATACCGTTACCGCCGGCGGAGGTCAGGTGGAACTGACCATGAACGGCAAGTACAACGTCACTGCCGTCAAGCTGCAGCCGGAGGTCGTGGATCCCGAGGATGTGGAGATGCTGGAGGATCTGCTGGCGGCGGCTGTCAACGAGGCCGTCCGCGTTGTCAAGGAGACGCAGGAAACCGAAATGGGCAAAGTCACCGCCGGTATCAGCCTGCCTGCCGGTCTGTTCTGAGTTCCTGTCGGCTTGAGGTGATAGCATGGCGTACAATCCGGCTCCGCTGGAGCGTCTGATCGAACATTTTGCCAAATTCAACGGCATTGGCCGCAAAGGTGCGGCGCGGTTGGCTTATCAGGTGCTGACGATGGATGCATCACAGGCGCTGGCGTTTGCCGACGCCATCCGTGATGCACACACCAAGGTACACCGCTGCAGCGTATGCCAGAGCTTTACCGATGCGGACGTCTGTCCGATCTGTTCGGACGCTGGCCGCGACGGAAGCACGATCCTTGTGGTGGAAAGCCCGCAGGACGTTGCTGCGTTTGAGCGCACCCGGGAATATAAGGGGCGTTATCATGTGCTGCACGGCCTTATCTCGCCGGTTGACGGCATCACTGCAGACCAGCTTGCGATAAAAGAACTGCTTGTCCGGCTGCAGGACGGCAGTGTTAAAGAGGTCATCATGGCCACCAATCCCACCGTGGAAGGGGAGGCCACAGCGCTGTATCTTTCAAAGATCATCAAACCGCTGGGTGTGCGTACAACGCGCCTTGCAAGCGGTCTGCCTGTCGGTTCCAATCTGGAATACGCCGACGAGGTGACGCTGTTCCGCGCATTGTCCGGCCGCGGTGAGCTTTGATGTGACGGGAGGTTGCCGGTATGGCTGAGTTCAAGACAAATCTTATGAATGAAGATGCGATCCTGCGCACGCTGCGCCGGCTTTCGCATGAGATCGTGGAAAAAAACCACGGTGCGGAGAACATCTGCCTTCTGGGGATTCTGCGCCGTGGCGTCTGTCTTGCGAAACGTATTGCGGAGAATATGGAAGCGCATTACGGAAGCGGTGTTCCGGTCGGAACGCTGGACATCACGCTGTACCGGGACGATATTACGGAATTGGGCGATCAGGCCATGGTGAACGGAACGGATATTCCGTTTTCGATCGACGGAAAAACCGTTGTTTTGGTGGATGATGTGGTATATACCGGCCGTACCGTGCGTGCCGCGATGGAAGCAGTGATCAATCTCGGTCAGCCGTCAGCGATCCAGCTGTGTGCGCTGGTGGACCGGGGACACCGCGAACTGCCGATCTGCGCCAATTTTGTGGGAAAAAATTTCCCCACGGCAAGAAGCGAGATGATCCATGTCTGTATGCCGGAATATGACGGCTGCATGAAGGTGGATCTGTATGAGCTTGAGCGGTTGCTGTAAAAGGAAAATTTAATGATCTGACAATACAGAAGAATCATCCAAAGCGGCGTGCTGGGATTTCCGGCGCGCCGTTTGTTTTATGCAAAATGGAAATATGCACAAAAAACGACTTGCCCAAACACAAGATTTTACAGGAGAAAAGGGAGAATAAAAATGAAAGCTTCTGCGGAAGGAATGTCTTCTGCAGAAGCTCTTTTGCATGAATTGTTTTTCTTTAAAATAATTTTCGCAATAACCGATTGCACAGTATGCGGGACGGCATATGTCGGCCATTTCACCCGGAGCGCCGGTTACAGTGCTACGTCGGCAAAGCCGCCGTCTTTCAAAATTTTTGCGTGGGTGAAGCCTGCCTCTTTGGCGATCTGCGCAGCCTGTTCAAACGCGCAGGTCAGATAATGCCAGTCGTGGCAGTCGCTGTTGATCACGATCTCTCCGCCGTGTTCTTTCAGATAGTGCAGCAGAAAAGGCGCAATGTACGGCGTGGAGCGCTTTTTGCGTGCGATGGCGCCGGTGTTCATCTCAAACAGCCGGCAGTCCTTCATGATGGCTTCCATTGCTTCCAGAGCCATGTTTTTATAACGGGGGCAGTCTTCGTCGAACAGCACGTTTCCCTCGTTGAACTTGGTGATCACATCAAAATGACCGATCACGTCCGGTTTTACGCGGGCGGGCATTTTGGCCATCAGCTCATAATAATCCCGTACAAAGGCCAGCCCGTCGCCGTCGTACAGTTCTCTTATCGCAAATTTCTGAATCTCCGCATCGTGATCGATGGCAAGACAGTGCCGCCCTTTAAAGGTGTAGTGTACGCTGCCGAGAATGTAGTCGTAATCATCAGTGTATTCGGCGGCTTCGGTATAGTAGTCCCGCTCCGTACCGAGGTAGATCTCGATCTGTCCCCTGTATTTCTCCTGCAGCCGGCGGATCTCCGCTTTGTAAAGCGGAGTGGTTTCCGCCAGCATACAGTAGCTGACATCACAGGGGGTGAAGCTGTGGCCGGAAAAGCCCAGAGAAACAAAGCCTTCCCGGATGGCTGCCTGCACCATTTCTTCGGGCGAGTACTTACCGTCACAGAAGTTGGTGTGCGTGTGCAGATTGGACAGTGGGATCATAACAGGCTCCTTTATACTTAATCCAGATATTCACGTTTGCAGCGGCAGAGCTCCAGAATAAACTGGTCATCAAGCTCGGTGCGCTTGTAGTTTTTGCGCTGAACCAGCACATCCTTGCAAATGCGGGCATGGTCGGCGCAGCGGCGCTGCACAAGGTTATATTTTTCCAGCAGATCAGCGGGGACGCGGGACATCCACATAAACGATCCGGGGACCTGCTCCAACAGGCTGAACTGTGTACCGCGTTCAAAAATGTAAACCTTACGGCTGACCGCCGCCGGAGATTCCACTTTGAGCAGGTCAGCAGTGGAAAGTGAAGGTACGTATGGATCTGCGTGCAGGATTTCGATACCCGGCTGCAGATCTTCCAGCAGCAAGGCTTCTTTCTGCGCAAGCGGATCGTTGGCGGCAAGGGTCACATAACAGGGGAATTCGGCGATCATGGTGCCGGAAAGGCTTTTTTCGCGGAACAGCTCAATAAAATACCTATCAAAGATGGTTTGATACCGGATGACGGCAAGGTTATAGTCACCGCTCAGCAGCTTGGCAATGGCTTTCA
>CAZYRD010000196.1:0-4742 GCA_964649475.1 uncultured Faecalibacterium sp. | reverse complement strand
TTTCATCAAAGAACGCAAGATGCAAAACCAAAAGGCCCGTCACTTTGAACGGGTGGCGATGGAAATTTATCTGGCAGTGAACCTGTTGGTGAAGGGATGGTAAAAAAAGCATCGGACAAAACACCTCATTCATCGGACAAAAAACGGCTATTTCATCGGACACCATCGGACAAAGCTCTTTTTGGAGAAGAATCAACCGCATGGTAATATCCCAAAAACTTACTTTTGTTATGCAAATTTTTAAACAACAAATATCATGAAAAGAGACCAGTACATTCCGCACGAAGTGAGCATGCGGAACACCAGCGAGGTAATGAACCTCATCGAAAAGGAAGGGATGGAAGGGTATGGCATCTATTGGGCTGTGATGGAATACCTGCGCACACAGGATGGCTACATCGGCGATACCAACGTGTTGAAATCCTTGGCTCGTCAGTTGAGAATCCGTCTTCCCAAGCTGCAACGGATTATGAAGGATTATGGCTTGTTTTGTTGCACGGAAAGCACGTTCACATCGCCTAAACTCGTCGAAGTCATGAAGCCGTTCGAGGATAGACGTGCCAGAATTGAGGCGTACAAACGCCGTAAGGAAAAAGAAAACTCGCTGGAAACCAGTGATGTTAGCTCTGAAAAGAGTGACATAGTATCTTTTGAAGGAAAAGGAAAAGGAGAAGGAAAAGGAAAAACAACATCAAAGAAAGAAAAGAGTGGTGATGGTGGTGATGCTGCTGTTGTTGTTTCTGTTCCAACTGTTCTTGCCTGGGAACGTTATGTGGACGACTTGGCAAAAGAGCAGCAATGGATAGAAATCCAGGCGATGCGCAGTGGCTTAGGCTTGGTATTCGTCAATCGCTTCCCGGAAGTGTTGAAGCATTTCAAGCTACACGTCCAGGCGGTGGGTAATGAAAAGGACATTCAGTCGCCCGCTGATGCCAAGCGTTACTTCTGTTTCTACAACACGCCCGGCAGTGCGCCTTTTCGTCAGCTGGTGGCAGAGCTTCAAAAACCCATCGACAAGGGGAAGTACAAGTACGAGGATGTGGATGCTGCCACGGGTCAGCGTTCGTATTGCGGTGTGCCGATACCGAGTGATGCTCCGCCCAGGCCGAATGAGCAAGCGGTATGGAGTGATGGGAAATGGAAGTTTTGAGTTAGCAGCTTCCCCTCTTGAGAGGGGCAAGGGGTGTGTTAGAATACATTCAATCATGCATTCTTCGCTTCACTCATGACACACCCCCTTCCCTCTCTCAAGAGGGGAGTTAAAAACAATGATTATGGAAATAGATTACAAGAAACTGAAAGAAACAGGGATAGACATCAAAGACCGGGATTTGAGTAAAGCAGACCCTCAAAAGATGTTCTGCCCCGATTGTCGAAAAAATCGGAAAAACCATCCGAAGGACAAGCCGTTGGCCGTGTATTGGAACTCATGCTACGCCAAATGCTTCAATTGCGGAAGTGAATTCTTCTTCGGAAAGACCAAAAAGATAGGAACGAATGTTCAAACCAAACAACAACCCATGAAAAAAGCAAACAAGGAATACAAGAAACCCGCCGCACTTCGGAACGAAACCGCTCCCGAAGAGAAGGTACTGGCTTGGTTCGCCTCCCGAGGCATCCCGTCGGATGTGGTGACACAGGAAGGCATCACCCAAGCCGCCCGAACTTTTCAGCAAAGCGGCTATCCGGAAAAGTGCATCCTTTTCCCTTACATAGTGGAAAGAGAACTGGTAAACCGCAAATACCGTGATGGTGCCAAGAACTTCATGCTCGAAAAGGATGCCGAACTCGTACCCTGGCGCATCGACCACATCCGCCAAACCCCTGAATGCATCATCACCGAAGGCGAGATGGACGCACTTTCGTTCATTGTGGCAGGAAGGGACGATGTGATTAGTGTACCGAACGGGGCACAGAAGAACCTGACTTACCTCGACCGCTTCATCGAAACGCACTTCGAGAACAAGAGCCGTATCTACATCGCTGCCGATACGGATGCGAAAGGGCTGGAGCTTCGTGCCGAGTTGGTCAGAAGATTCGGCGAAGAAAAGTGCCGCATCGTGACCTATGGCGAGGGCTGCAAGGATGCCAACGAACTGCTGCAAAAAGTCGGTGCAAAAGCCTTGCGGAAAGCCATTGAAGAAGCACAGGAGGTTCCGATGGAAGGCGTGTACACCGCCCACGATGTCGAGGACGAGCTGAAAGTACTCTTTAAGGACGGGCTTCAGAAGGGAGCGACCCTCGACATGGGCGAACTGGACGACAGCCTGAGTGTGGAAGTAGGCCGCCTGATGATTGTAACGGGCATCCCCGGCGACGGCAAGAGCGAGTTCCTGGACCAATTGGCGGTGAAGCTGTGGCTCCGCTACGACTGGCGCTGTGCCTGGTTCAGTCCCGAGAACTTTCCCGTGACGCTGCATTACTCCAAGCTCATCGAGAAGCTGGTGGGCGCACGTTTCATCCAGAACCTGATAAAGCCGATGGAGTTCGAGGCTGCCATCGATTGCCTCTCGCACAACTTCTTCGACATCCTGCCCGACGAGAACTATCAGGTGGACATGATATTGGACAAGGCAGAAGCGTTGGTGCGTCGTAAAGGCATCCGTGTCTTCATCCTCGACCCGTACAACTGCCTGGAGCATCAGATTCCATCGGGTCAGAGCGAGACGCAGTACATCAGCGAGTTCCTGGAGAAGCTCCGCAGCTTTGCTCGTCGTCGGCAGGTGCTGGTGGTACTCGCTGCCCATCCCACGAAGATGAAGAAAGACCCGGCAACAGGGAAGTATCCTGTTCCCACGATGTACGACATCAGCGGTTCGGCTGCCTTCTTCAACAAGGCGGACTTCGGTCTTGCCATCGAGCGTGACCGGACCCAAGGGGTCACCAGAGTTCATGTGCAGAAGGTGAAGTTCCGTCACCTCGGTCAGCCCGGCGTCGCTTCGTTCTGTTACAATACGCACAACGGCCGCTTCGTCCCGTGCATCGAGGGAAAGACTCCCGACATTCCGAACGAGGTCAAGTCTTGGGACAATAGCAATTGGTTGGGGAAGAAGTTGCCTAAGCAAGGGGAGTTGGAGTTATGAGTAGTCTCAACAGGTTGCGAGACTACTCTCGATGGGTGGTGAGAGTACTCTCATGAGGTGGTGAGAGTACTCTCATTTTTAAAGTTTCGCAAGTAACTCTCCCCCTTTTGAAGGGGGCCAGGGGGATGTTCCGTTAGTTTTGGATTATTGTCTATCGCATGTAAAAGTTTCTCCTGTCCTATGGAACATCCCCCTAACCCCCTTCACAAGGGGGATGGAGATAGATTTACTTGCGAAAGTTGAATCATTTTTGTTAAGGTTCTCCCAAATATTCAAAAATGAGTGCAACCTGTTTCGAGGTAAAGAGTCGCTGACGACTGTGATACCCCGTCTGTGCCAATGCCTCGGCAAGCGGAGCGTTCAACTTGATCCACGCTGTCAAGCGGTTCACGGCGGAACCGGTGGAAAGATTGGGAGCGTAGGCCTGTGCCAGCTCCCCTTTATAATAGGGACGGATGGTCATTTTGAGTTATGAGTTTTAAGTTATGACTGCGAAGCTGATGAGAGCTCCGCTCGAATAATTATGAGTTCTTTTTGTAAAGATAGTGATTTTCAGTAAGATATACAATACTTTGAACAACTATAATCCACATTATTCCATACGAATCTATACGGGGCAGAGGTAGTCCAAAATCTACATAATGGCATGTTGTATCTTTGTAATGTCATCCGGAAGACATCAGAGATTTTTAATTCTTAATTTTTAATTTTTAATTTTTAATTTAAAAAGATTATGCCATTAAATTACAGTATTGCCATGTTGCCTAATCCGATGGAGAAGAATGATCCTCATAAGGCGTATGCGAAAGCACAAATCAACGGTGAATTGTCCCTCAAGGAACTTTCGAAAGAAGTATCCGGCAAGTGTACCGTCCACGCTGCCGACGTGTCCGCAGTCCTTATCGCTACCGTAGAATCCATGCTCGCAGCCTTGAAAGCCGGCAAACAAGTAGACTTTGGAGAACTCGGCAAGTTCCGCTTGCAGATTACCAGCAAGGGAGCCATCACTGCTGAAGATTTTACCTCGGACAACATCACCGGTGTGACCATCCAGTTTGTACCCGGTGAAGACCTGAAGGGCATCTTCCAGGGAATGGAATTCAATCTCGTCGCGTCCCGTTCTGCCCAAGCTGCCTTGATTCGTGCCCAGAAGAAGGGTGAGACTACGGTGGATTTGAGTAAGCCGGGAGCGGAAGAAGAGGAAGAAGAGGAAGAAGCGGCGTAATGCATGTTCCCCCTCTTGAGAGGGGGAAGGGGGTGTGTCATGAGCGAAGCGAAGAGTGAGCATTTGCTTGGTGGATGTATATCACACACCCCTAGCCCCTCTCAAGAGGGGAATATTATTTTTGGGACGATTACCTGTTAACACCAAGACTTGTCTCCCCCTTGTGAAGGGGGAAATTAAAGTGTCAACAAATATATTGTTTCCTTATTTTTTAAATTTTCAATTTTTAATTTACTAAGATGGAAAACGAAAACAAAAGCAGTATCTGGAGTAAAATCCTGAAAATCGTAATAACCGTATTGACCGCAGTAGCAACCACCTTCGGCCTACAAGCCTGTCGATAACAAATTAAAAATTAAAAATTGAAAATGAAAAATTATCGTTTGTCGTCTTCAATTTCCTAATTTTTAATTTCTAATTTTTAATTTTTAATT
>CAZYRD010000195.1:0-4748 GCA_964649475.1 uncultured Faecalibacterium sp. | reverse complement strand
CTTGGAGACGCCGGTGGGAGTGCAGTAGAACTCATTGTCGCCGACCTTGACGGAGATGTTGCCATCGTTGGCCGCACAATAGCCCTTGTCAAAGATTTGTTTGCCGACTTCACAAATTTGTTTCTTGATGTCGTACACAGACTGCATAATACGTACTTCCTTTCTTTTGATCGCCGAGGAAACGGCGTTTTTTCCAGTGGAATGCATGTGCCTAGTGCCCCACATTCACGATTACAGTTTAATACATTTTCTTACATATGTCCAGTATTGGCGATAAAAAAGATTATTGCGCGTATTTTCCACTTGACACGATCACATTTGAACATATATAATCAATTTAAGAAAAATTTTCGCTGGTGTTATTTGTGCAAATTACCAGTTTTTTCAAAAAACGTTTACCAGCACTGTAAAAAATGCACCCACTTTTTTGTGAAATGCAGATATTGCACGATTTGAAATTGACCGAATTTGACCAAAGGAGTGAAATGATCATGCTGCCGCTTGAAAGACAGAATCAGATCCTTGAAATTCTTGAAAAACGCAAGGCCGTAAGCGTTGATGAGCTATGCCGTCTGGTGTATTCCAGCGGTGCCACCATCCGGAGGGATCTTACCATATTGGAGGCCAGCGGACAGATCCACCGCACACACGGCGGGGCCGTTTTTGTGGACAGTAACGCCGTGGAATCTCCTCTGATGCTGCGCGAAAGTGAAAACCGTCAAGCAAAAAGCCTGATCGCCCAGAAAGCGGTTGATTTTCTGCACGACGGCCAAACGCTTTTTCTGGATTCCAGCAGCACCGCCAATATGCTTGCCGGTCATCTGGGACAGTTCAAAAATATGCGGGTCATCACCAACAGCCTGAAAACCATGAATCTTCTTGCTTCCATGAACGATGTGGATGTATACTGCACCGGCGGACGCCTGCGCGGAAGCGCCCGCTCGCTTGTCGGCCCCACCGCAGTACGCTTCGTGGACAGTTTTCACGCCGACTACGCCTTTCTCTCCTGCCGCGGCGTCGATCTGGCGGCAGGCGTGACCGAATCCAGCGAGGACGAGGCTGCTGTAAAAATCGCATGCATTCAAAATGCGGCGCGCGCCGTTCTCCTGTGCGATTCCAGCAAGCTTGACAAAAAATACTTTTGCAAGGTCTGCGATCTCGCCCAACTTTGGGACATCGTTTCCAACGAGGAGCTTCCGGAGGTCTACGCCTCGCAGATACAGAACCGCGATGTCCACCGCTGAAGTTTTTTACAGAAGCCGCACCGGTTGCGAATATTGCCATAAAACAAACAAAGACGGTCGATCCTTTTGAGATCTCCGTCTTTTTCTGTGTTATTTTCCGGAACGACCGCATCCCCTGTCATCGCTGCCACCTGACCGCAGTTCTGATACGCTCTCACAATGCGCAGCTTATGCTGCGGCGTCACACGGGCATACACGGAAGCCTTCATGCAGCGTCTTGCCAGTGCCTCGTCGGTAAGTTTATCCAGTTCTTCACCGGTGATAAGTTCATCTCCGCCGCGCCAGATGCCGACCTGTTCCGCAATGGCTTTTGCCGTCTGCGGATAATCTCCGGTGATCATAACCGGTTTTATCCCCGCACGGCGGCAGCGACTTACGGCACTTTCAACCTGCGGCTTCGGCGGGTCTTTCAGACCCGTCAGGCCAAGAAACGTCATTCCCTTCTCGCCAGCCGCTGCATTTTCATTTTCCGCAAAGGCCAGAACGCGGCAGCCCTGCTCCGCCATTTTATCTACTGCCGCCAGTATTCTTCTGCGGTCCGCAGCGCTCAATTCTGTCACCGTTCCGTTTTCGGCTTTCTTTATGCACATCCGCAGCAGAATATCCGGCGCACCCTTGCACAAAAAAACACGTTTTCCGTCTGCTGCCTTTACGATGACCGACATCCGTTTTTTATTGGAATCAAACGGATCTTCCGCCACCCGTGTATACTTCTGCCTCAGCTTTTCGGGCGAAACGCCCAGCTTTGCTGCACCCGCAAGCAATGCTGCTTCCGTCGCGCTCCCCTGCACTTCCGTACACTCTTTTTCTGTTTTCATCTGCGCGTTTGAACACAAACAGACACAGCGCATCAGCCTGAGAAATGTCTGTTTTGATGATCCGGCGGTCAAATTTACGGTTTCGCCATTCTTACCGGCATCCATAAATCGTTCTTCCAGATAAACAGAATCCAGTGTCATCCTGTTCTGCGTGATCGTCCCGGTCTTGTCGCTGCAGATCACCCCTGCGCATCCCAGCGTTTCCACCGCCGGAAGCCGCCGGATGATCGCGCCTTTTTTCAGGATACGTCCCACCGAAAGAGCAAGCACGATGGTCACGATGGCAGGCATTCCTTCGGGTATGGCCGCAACAGCCAGAGATATCCCGGACAGCAATGTTTCAAGCAAAGATTCCCCACGGAACCAGCCGATCAGGCTGACACCGAAGCAAACGAACAGACAGCCTGCCGCAACGGTCTTGCCAAGCTGCTGCAGCCGTTTTTGCAGAGGCGTTTTCTCTTCTTCCGTATTCTCTACCATCGCAGCGATGCGTCCCATCTCCGTCCGCATCCCCACTGCATTCACTTTCATAACACCTTTTCCGGAAGCGACCGTTGTACCCATATACACCGCATCGCCGTTTTTCTTATCGACAGCGGCGCTTTCACCGGTCAGCAGCGATTCGTCCGAAGCCATGTGAACAGCTTCCAGCAGTTCGCCGTCCGCCGGGATCCTGTCACCGGCCTCAAGCAGCGCAATATCTCCGCACACGATCTCCGCCGCGGGTATGCTCTGCTTTCTGCCATCGCGCATCACAGACGCCGTCGGGGCCGTCATCGCCTGCAGCGCCGAAAGTGTTTTTTCCGTTTTATGCTCCTGTATGAAACCCATGCACGCATTCAGCAACACGATCGCTATGATCGTAATTGCCTCCGCCGTCTCTCCCATCAGCGCACTGATAACGGTTGCCACCGCAAGGATCAGGATCATAACATCTTTAAACTGATTGAAAAACAACCCGGCTGCGCTTTTTTTCCGGTCCGTGCCAAGCCGGTTTACCCCTTTTGCCCGTGCAGCCTCCACCTGTTCAGAGTTTAAACCCGAATATTGCACCTTCCAGCACACCTCCCGACCTTTCTTTTTATATAGAAAAGTATGAAGTCCGAAAAGTCGTTATGCTTTATTGTGCATACGCACCGCCGGCAGTCACAATTTGTTTTATACGAAGCCGCGGGCCATCCGCACCGGCTTCCACGATGGCGGAGATCCCCCCTTCATGCTGCAGCAGCTCGGTACAAAGCGGATCTTCGATGCAGCTTTTGATACCCCGCCGCAAAGGCCTTGCCCCGTATTCGGGCTGCCAGCAGTATTCCACCAGACAGCGGCATGCTTCGGGTGTGAATTCAATTTCGATGTTATTTCTGCGCAGCCGTTCCGCAAGCAGCTGCAGCTGCTGCAAAGCGATCTGCTCCAACGCATCTTTATCCAGTTTATCAAAGGTAATGATCTCGTCAAACCGGTTGACAAGTTCCGGCGAGAGGAATTGTCTGACCTGCAGCGGCACCCGGTCAGTCTGCTGCTGTGCCGAAAAGCCCATTGCAGCCGAAGCCCAGCCGTCCTGCCGCGACCCCAGATTTGACGTTGCCAGGACAATGGTGTGCCGGAAATCGACCTTGCGGCCATCGTTGTCGGTCAGCTCCCCTTCTTCCAGAATCTGCAGCAGCAGCCGCAGCACTTCGGGATGTGCTTTTTCCAGCTCGTCAAACAGTACGATGCAGTACGGATGGTGATGCACCGCGCCCGTGAGAAGCCCGGAACGCTCATACCCGATATATCCCGGCGGTGCGCCGATCAGGCGGCTTACGGAATAGGCTTCATTGTATTCACTCATATCAAAACGAAACAACAGCTTTTCCGAGCCAAACAGGTGCTGTGCAAGAATTTTTGCAAGCAGTGTTTTGCCCACACCGGTCGGCCCCAGAAAAAGGAAAGAGCCGTTGGGACGTCCGTCTTCCGAAAAACCCATGCGGAACCTTCTCACCGCAGCAGCAACGGCGTCTGTCGCCCGCTTTTGCCCGATCAGCCTCGTCCGCAGGCTCTGTTCCAGCTCCAGCAGCCGCTGCCGTTCCGTACAGGTCATCTGTTCCACGGGCATGCCCGCCCAGCGCGCCGCCGTGTTCAGGATCTGCTGACGTCCGACACAACCGGCAATGTTTTCCGCAACACAGCCGGAAGCCGCCTCATCCAAAAGGTCCACCGCTTTATCCGGAAGAAAACGGTCATGGATGTACCGCACGCTGCAGTCCACGGCGGCTTCCAATGCTTCGTCATCAATTTTCAGATGATGAAATTCTTCGTATTTCGGACGAAGTCCCCGCAGGATCTCCAGCGTTTTCTCCCGGTTCGGCTCTTCCACCATGACCTGCTGAAAGCGGCGTTCCAGCGCGGCATCCTTTTCGATGCAGCGATGATATTCCGCCGGTGTTGTTGCGCCGATCACCTGCAGGCCGCTGCGCGCAAGCATGGGTTTCAGGATGTTGGCAGCATCGATCGCCCCTTCCGCCGCACCGGCGCCCACAATGGTATGCACTTCATCGATAAACAGAATCGTGCCGCGGCTGTTGACCACTTCGTCTAAAATTCCCCGCACCCGCTCTTCAAAATCGCCGCGGTATTTCGTTCCCGCCACAACGCTGGCAATATCCAGACTGAACACCTGCTTATACCGCAGCGGCAGCGGAACTTC
>CAZYRD010000194.1:0-4765 GCA_964649475.1 uncultured Faecalibacterium sp. | reverse complement strand
GAGGTACAGTTCTCCATCACCCACAACCGCGGCTGTTTCGGCGGGTGTAATTTCTGCGCCATCACCATGCATCAGGGCAGGCGCGTCACCAGCCGCAGCAAGGAAAGCGTTGTCACCGAGGCCAAAGCCATCACCCAGGACCCGGATTTCAAGGGGTATATCCACGACGTGGGCGGTCCCAGCGCCAATTTCCGCATGCCCAGCTGCGCCAAACAGATGACGCAGGGCATGTGCAATGACCGCAAATGCCTTGCCCCCACCCCTTGTCCCAACCTGCTGGTGGACCACAGCGAGTATCTGGATATTCTGCGCACCGTGCGGGAGCTGCCCGGTGTGAAAAAGGTGTTTGTGCGCAGCGGCATCCGGTACGACTACCTTCTGCGCGACCCGGACGAAAGCTTTTTCCGCGATCTGGTGGAGCACCATGTCAGCGGCCAGCTGAAGGTCGCACCGGAGCACTGCGCCGCCGATACCCTGCGTGCCATGGGCAAACCCTGCATTGATGTGTACGACCGCTTCTGCAAGCGTTTTTACGAGCTGACCCATGAGATCGACAAAAAGCAGTATCTTGTCCCCTATCTCATCAGCAGCCACCCCGGCAGCACGCTGAAGGATGCGGTCGCGCTGGCGGAATATCTGTGCCGCAACCGCATCCACCCCGAGCAGGTACAGGATTTTTACCCCACGCCGGGCACCGTTTCCACCTGCATGTACTACACCGGTCTGGACCCTGCCACCATGAAGCCTGTATATATAGCGCGCACCAAGGAGGAAAAGGCTGCCCAGCGCGCGCTGCTGCAGTACTATCTGCCCGCAAACCGCGACAAGGTACTGGCCGCGCTGGAAAAAACCGGCCGCACCGATCTGATCCCCCTGCTGGTCGTGGGCGGCGCGCCGCGTGCGCACCAGCCGGTTTCCGGCGCCGCACGGCAGACGACCGCCAAAAACAGCAAAAAGAACACCCGCGGCAATAAACCCGCTCCGGCCGGCCCGCAGTGGAAAACCATTGCCCCCGGCGCGGCCCCTGCGGACACCCGCAGCACCGGTAAAGCGGGCGCCCGAAACAAGCCCGCCGGCAAAAACGGTGGCCGCCGATGAGCCGTCTGTTTGCCCGTCGCGGAAATCGGGTTCTGCGCGCGGTTCTGGCTGTGCTGGCAATTGCCGCCGCAGGCGCTCTCCTGCACTTTTTTCTGCGGGCCCCGGCCGAGACCATTCTGCTGGATGGTTCGCCCGATCCGCAATTTGCGGGCCAAAGCGCGAATATCCATGTGATCGACGTGGGGCAGGGCGACGCGGTCCTGCTGGAACAGGACGGCGAATACGCCCTGATCGATACCGGCACCCCTTCCAGCAAGGAAGCGCTTGCCTTTTATCTGGACGCTTACGGTGTGTACGAGCTGAAATATCTGGTCCTCACCCATTTTCACGCCGACCACATCGGCGGCGCACAGCATCTGCTTGAAAATTACCGTGTAAAAACCGTGTTGATGCCCGACCTTGAGCTTGCTCCCATGCCCACCGCCTATACCGCGCTGGAGCTGCTGGAAACACTGACAGAGCGGGCCGAAAAGGGTACGCTTGAGGTGCTGCTTCCCGTTGCGGGCGATACGTTTCCGCTGGGGCAGGGCACGCTGACCATTCTGGGCAGCGGCATTCCATGTGCGGAGGACGCCAACAACACCTCGCTCATCACCCTGTTCAGCTTTGGCGATTTCAACTATTTCAGCGCCGGTGACGCCGAGGCCGAGGCAGAGCGCGAATTGCTTTCCCGCATGGGCGGACAGCTTGACGCAGACCTTTACAAGGCGTCGCACCACGGCAGCTTTACCAGCTCCACGCAGGCGTTGATCGACGCGCTGCAGCCCAAAGCCGCCGTTTTCAGCTGCGGTGCCGACAACGACTACGGACATCCCCATGCCGAAGTGAGCCAGCGGCTGCTGAATGCCGGTGCCAAGCTCTGGCGCACCGACCTGCAGGGCAGCATACTGTTCACGTTCAAAGACGGCGTGCTGACCGTGCATCCGGAAAAGAGAGGCTGATATGCAGTACAGCATTGATTCGATCCTGGAAAATATCGCGGCGCTTGTCGGCGACGACGGCACGGTGCTGCATTTTGCAGCCGACCTTCTGCCCGTCGGCGCAAAACCCGGTGACATACTGCTGCAGCAGCCGGACGGCAGCTTTCTGCCTCAGCCACAGGCCTCCGCTTTGCGCCGCAGCCGCGCTTTTGCCCTGTTCCGCAAGCTCAAACGGCAAAACACGCTTTGACCGTTTGCACATATCGAAAAAGAAAGGAATCACATACCATGAAACGCTTTGGCTCTGAATTCAAGAAATTTCTCACCCGCGGCAACGTCATCGACATGGCAGTCGGTGTCATCGTCGGCGGCGCCTTCACCGCCATCGTCAACAGCCTTGTTGCCGACGTGTTTACCCCCATCGTCAACCTGCTGACCGGCAAACTGAACTTCAGCGAATGGGTCGTGCCCATCGGCACCAGCCAGCTTCTGCTGGGCAACTTCGTGCAGGCCGTCATCAACTTCCTGCTCACCGCCTTCATTCTGTTCGTCATCATGTACACGGTTGCCCGTGTACGCGAGAAGCACGAAAAGCTGGTTGCCGAGGTCAAGGCTAAAGAAGATGCCGAAAAAGCCGCTGCTGCGCCTGAGGCGCCCGCCGAGCCCGAAGTGCCTGCCGAGCCCGAACCCACCAAGGAAGAGCTTCTGCTCACCGAGATCCGTGATCTGCTGGCCGCGCAGGTCAAGGCCGGCGAATGAACCCGATCGTACTCTGGGCCGCGCTTGGGCTTTGCCTTGCGCTGAGCCTTACCACGCTGATTCTGGTGATTCTGCTGTACGCCAAAGGTGCCGGCAAGCCTGAGCTGAACCGGCTGCAGCAGATCCTGTGCGGTGAGCTGCGCGCCACCCGCGGCGAGCTTGCCGCCGACCAGCAGCAGGCCATGCGCACCTCGGCCGAACATCTGCTGCACAGCCAGCAGCAGAGCGCCGCCGCGCAAGACCAGCGCCTGCGCGCCATGCAGGCCACCCTCGCCGAACAGTTCGGGCTGATCGAAGCGCGGCTGGACAGCGCCAACCGGCTGAACGAACAAAAGCTGGAAAATATCCGCCAGAGCGTGGAGACCCGGCTGGCCGCCATCCAGCAGGAAAACACCCGCAGTCTGGAGCAGATGCGCCAGACAGTGGACGAAAAACTGCAGAAAACACTGGAAGAAAAGCTGCAGCGCTCCTTTGACGCCGTCAGCACCCAGCTGGAACAGGTGTACCGTGGCCTTGGTGAGATGCAGAACCTTGCCACCGGCGTTGGTGACCTGAAAAAAGTGCTGAGCAACGTCAAGACCCGCGGCATTCTGGGCGAGATCCAGCTTGGAAGCATTCTGGAAGAAATTCTGACACCGGAACAGTACGAGCGCAACATCGTTACGCGGCCCGGAAGGCGGGATCCCGTGGAGTTTGCCATCCGGCTGCCCGGTGACGGCGAAGCGCCGGTGTACCTGCCCGTGGACGCCAAGTTTCCGCTGGATCTGTATGCACGCCTCTGCGATGCATACGATTCCGCCGAGCCTGCTGCCATCGAACTTGCCGGCCGCGAGCTGGAACAGCGCATCCGCAGCTGCGCCAAAGACATTCACGAAAAATACGTGGAGCCGCCTTACACCACCGAATTCGCCATTTTGTTCCTGCCGACGGAGGGACTTTATGCCGAGGTGATGCGCCGCGGCATGGTGGAGCGCCTGCAGCGGGAGTTCAAGATCAACGTCGCCGGTCCCTCCACCATGGCAGCGCTGCTCAACAGTCTGCAGATGGGCTTTCAGACGCTGGCCATACAAAAGCGTTCCAGCGAGGTCTGGCAGGTGCTGGCAGGCGTCAAAACCGAATTTGACACCTTTGCACAGGCACTGCTGCATGCGCAGAGCCGCATCCGTCAGGCGGACAGCGAGCTGGAAAATCTGCTGGGCGTGCGCACCCGTCAGATGCAGCGCAAGCTGCGCTCGGTACAGGCACTGGAGCCCAGCACAGCCGAACCAATACCGCCGGCCGCAGAAGATGATGCACCACAACAGCTTCCACTCCTCTGAACAAATTCACAAAAAATCCGACCCACCCGTTTTCGCGATGGATCGGATTTTTTCTTTGCAATTTTTGGGAAACCGTTTTACAAGCCGAAACGGAAGGCATCTTTTATCACAAACCGTCCAAAGGCCGCAGCGCCAAGCTCATACAACTGACGCCCCGCAATGTGACATTCCTCAATGCGGCAGCGCAGCCAATATCCGGCGCAGCAAAGGCCTTCCGCCGTTTGAAAAAGCCGGTTTTCCATAAATTCCGGCCGCTTCTGCAGCTCATCCAGCACTGCATCCAGCCGTGTCAGCCAGTCGCCGCCGCAGAGCTCCGGCCGCCAGATTTTCAGCGCCCGGTTCAACTGCTGCATATACCGGTGCACCGTCTCGTCGCCGCTTGCCGGTTTCCACGGCGGATGCTCCGCGCCTTCCATATAGTCGTACGACGCATCCGGAAACGACCGGTAACACTGCTCAAAAAGCGCGGCGCTCTCCCGCAGCAGACGGCACATCTGCGCCAGCTCCTCCGGCGTGCGGTGTGTATCCGCCTCCAACAGCACGCCGCCGGCCACCCGCAGCTGCAGCGCAGGATTTTCCATCCTCTCCGTCACAGTGCAAACCTGTGCGGATAAAACCGCGAGCAACACAGAGCACGCACCTCTTTCCCCACTCGACGCTCTCACAACC
>CAZYRD010000193.1:0-4776 GCA_964649475.1 uncultured Faecalibacterium sp. | reverse complement strand
CGCGTCCTCGGCGGTCTTGCGGACGCCGGGCTTGTCGAGGAAGGCCTGAATGGCCACGATGTCGCCGCAGAAGTAGCGCATGACGGAGAAGGGATGGGCGCAGAACGCTTTGAGGTGAGAATAAGGCACCTGCCAGCGGGGGGCGTTGATCTTGCTGTAGGTATTCTGGGTGCCGTTGAAGCCCACCTTGTGGATGCAGTAGACCAGCTCGCCCACCTTGCCGTCCAGCTGACGCTGCCTGGCGTCCTCGGCGGGACCGGTGAAGTAGTGGTTGAGGTCACAGCCCAGATACAGCTTGTGCTTGTTGGCGTAGGCCACCATCTCGCGGGCGTCGCGGACGTCGGCACAGATGGGCTTTTCCACCAGAACGGCCTTCTTGTAATCCAGCGCGATCATGGCGGGTTCGTAGTGCATGGAGCCGTTTTCGTAACCGGAGGTGGTCACCGAAACCACGTCGATCTCCGGCATGCATTTCAGCATTTCCTCTTCGTCATAAAATGCGTGGCAGCCGAACTCCTCGGCAGCCTTGTCCGCTTTTTCCTTTACCAGATCGCAGACTGCCACGAGCTCTGCCAGCGGGTTTTCCTTATAACAACGGGCATGGGTCATACCGATACCGCCCATACCGACAACTGCAGCCTTCAGTGCCATGGTGTTTCCTCCTTAATTTCTGTTTTTCCGTATATTCCGGGCTGCTGCCCGGTGTTTATTTTTTGGGGAACATCTCGTCCAGATAGACCACGCGGCCGGTGTCCAGAGATTCGATGGCGGCGTGGATGACCTGCTGGGCCTTGAGGCCCTGCAGGCCGCTGCCGTCGATGTCCTCCGGCTTTACGCCGGCGTCCACCTGACGGACAAAATGACGGATGCGGTCGCGGAAGGTGTCGTCAAAGCCTGCGTAGCCGCCGAACACCGGATTGGTGTACACCCTCTTTTCGGGGTTGCCCGCCGGGTACAGGGTGGCTTCGCGCCACATATCCTCAAAGACCAGACGGCCTTTCAGACCCGCCACCTCGCAGCGCTCCATCGGGTGTCCGCGGGCGATGTCGTAGCTGGAGGTCAGATGACCCACCGCGCCGTTTTTGAATTTCATGTTGATGCTGGCGGTGGACCAGATGCTGCGGCCGGGGGATTTCATGGCGAAGCACTGCACCGCCTCCACGTCACCCATAAAGTAACGGATGATCTCGCAGGAGTGGGGGTTCAGCGCTTTCAGATGGTAGTAGGGGGATTCAAAATCCTGCGGCTTGCCGATCCACAGCGCCATGTTGCAGAACAGCAGATCGCCGATAAGGCCTTCCTCCTGCCACTTTTTGGCCGCGCGGGCGGCGTCGGTAAAGCGGTGGTTGAAGTCCAGAGCGAAACAGCGGTTCAGCCGCGCGGCGGTATCCACCATGATCCGGCCATGTTCGATCAGGTTGCTGATGGGCTTTTCGGTCAGCACGTGACAGCCGGCCTCCAGCGCCTGAATGGTGGGCAGATAGTGGTCGGAGGAATATTCGTAACCGCCGGTGGCGACGGATACCAGATCGGGCTTCAGCTCTTTGAGCATGGTGGGGGCGTCCAGATAGTACGGTACGCCGTAGGCTTTGGAGGCGGCAACGGCGCGGTCCTCGCGGACGTCGCAGACGCCCACCAGCTCCACCATATCGTCTTCCTGATAGATCCGGGCATGCTTATTGCCGATCGGCCCGAGGCCGATCACACAAACTCTCAGCATGGTTCACATCCTCTCCCGAAGTGCGGAGCCCCGGCCCCGGGGCTCCGCCGCTCCGCATTATTTTTTCTGCTGCAGTTTCACGGCATCCGCGATGCCGCCGATGTACTTGCTGTCATAGGCCTCCTGCGAAGAGGTGAAGGGACGGTCGTTCATCAGGAAGTTGGTGTAGATGGGCGCGGGCCTGCCGGTCTCGGCTTCACGCTTGGCGATGCAATCGTACATACGCTTCTTGAGCGCCTCCACCACTTCGGGATTCTCATCCGCAACGTTGTGGTTCTCTTCGGGATCCTTGATCAGGTTGTACAGCTCCAGCTCCGGTTTGAAGTGGAAGTCGGGCTCCAGAGCCACGATCAGCTTCCATTCGGGGGTGCGCCAGCCGTGCTTGCGCATCCAGGTGCACTCGGTGATATAGAACTCCGGCTCGCGCTCGCGGTCCTCACCGCGCACCAGAGGCATCAGGCTGCGGCCTTCCATGGGCAGATCGGTCTCGATGCCCATCAGCTCCAGCAGGGTGGGGGTGACGTCCTTCAGCTGGCAGATGTCAGCATAGCGCTTGCCCTCGGGCAGGTGACCCTTCCAGCGGATGATGAGAGGCACCACCAGAGTGGGGTCGTACATGCCGTGATGGTCGAAGTAGCAGTCGTGGTCATACAGGGTCTCGCCGTGGTCGGAAACAAAGATCACCACGGTGTCCTCCTCCAGACCCATGGCCTCCAGCCTGGTCAGCATCTGCTGGATGCAGTTGTCCATGTAGGCCACGGCGGAGTCGTACTGAGCGATGACGTAATCGGGGTTGGTGCAGCCTTCGGGCACCCAGCTCTTGATGTAATCGCCGAAGGGCTTGAAGTCGTAGACCTTCTGCATACGGTCATCGTTGGGGTCAAAGGCGTCGCCCTGGAAGAACATGTGCTGGAAGGGCGCGGGGGCCAGATAGGGAGAGTGGGGGTCCATGTGGCGCAGGAACAGCATGAAGGGCTTATCCTCGGCAGCCAGACGCTCCAGCTCGGGGATGGCCACATCGTTCAGGTTCTGCGCCTTGTGGGCGCGGCCGTCCTCGTGGTCGGGGCCCCAACCGGGGAAGGACAGATAGGTGTCGTAGCCGCGGCCGGCAGCGTTGCCCTCAAAGCCGACGCAGGTGGTGTTGTAGCCCTGCTCACGCAGGATCTCGGCCAGAACAGGCACGCCTTCGGCGATGTTCTTCTGGCTGAGGCCGACGATACCGGTGCCGAAGCAGTCGCGGCCGGTCATCATGTTGGCGTAGCCGGGCGTGGTGGGAATGTGGGCGGAGAAGCAGTTGTCAAAGGTGACGCCGCCTTCGGCGTACTTGCTGATGTGGGGGGTGGTCAGGCGGCCGTAGCCGTAATGGCTCATGTGGTCACGGCGCAGGCTGTCGATGCCGAAGAACAGCAGGTTGGGAAGCTTCTTGCTCATAATCGATTCCTCCGATTTTCAAATATCATAGATTTTGGGATCGTCCATAGAAACACGCCGTCCCTCCCGGGCGGAAACATAGCAGGCCAGCACCAGACGCAGGCTGTTGCGGCCCTCATATACGGTACAGATCTCCGGTCCTCCTGCGAGGAACTCTGCCAGAGGTCCGGCCTGCCAGCCAAGCCGCTCGCCGTGGACGGCGGGGCTGGGAATGCCGCTGTCCGTCCAGTCGGCATCGCCCTCGCGGAACCACTTCAGTCCGGGCATTTTTTCCACGCGGGGCAGTCGGGTACCCGGGTTGTCACCGAAATACTGCTGGATGGAGCCCCCGCTGCAGTACACCTCCGTGGTGATCTCGGAAGCCGAGCAGGTAAAGCAGCAGGTGATCTCGGCAAGCATGCCGTCGGCGTAACGGAACAGCGCCACGGCGTGATCGTTGGGCACCCCGGGGTTGACCATGGTGCTCATCTCGCAGCGGACGGATTCCGGCGTGCCGAAGATCCACTGCATCATGTCAAACGGGTGGGACGAGTCATCGGCAAAGATATCCCGGTTGTACACCGGAGAGGCGTGCCAGGTATTCCCGAAATCCGCCCAGATGTGCGTGGGCAGCGCATGACGCCGACGGTACAGGCAGGGCCTGCCCAGCTCCTGTTCGCGGATCATCTTGCGCATCAGCTGGTTCTGCGGGTCTGTACGCATCTGCCACGCCATGGTAAAGCGGATGCCGCTTTCCTCCACCGCGCGGACGATGCGGTCCGCCTGCTCCATGGTAAGCGCCATGGGCTTGTAGAGGATGATGTTCTTCTTTGCGGCAGCGGCGGCCTCCACCAGCTCCGCGTGCAGGCTGGTCTCGGAGGTGACGATCACCGCCTCAACGCCGCTTTCCAGCAGCTCCTGCACCGAAGCGCACTGCTTCAGGCCGAATTTTTCACAGTTTTCCGCACAGCGGGCGGCGTCATGATCCCAGCCGCTGACGATCTGCACCCCCAGTTCGGGGCGCGCCTGCCATTGACCCGCAATGGCATTGATGTGTCCGTGGGCAAAGCCAAGAATACCGATCCGGATCATGGTGCTCCCTCCTTAACGGGCGTTCATGCCTTTCAGAATGGCGTTCATGTAGCCGTAGCTTTCCGAAGCGATGGCCTGTGCCTGCTGCAGGGTCAGCTCGGGGCCGATGACCTCCAGGCAGACGGGGCCTTCGTAACCGGCGTCCACCAGAGCCTTGAAGTAGCCCACCAGATTGATCTCGCCGCGGCCGCAGGCCTGCTCGGCGGGGGTGCCGGGGTTGGGGCCGGGGCCCTTGCAGTCACGGATATGTACATGGCCCATACGGGACACCACCTGCGCCAGCGCCTCCTCGGGCTTTTCGCCGGCACGGGGGATGTGGCTGGGATCCATATCGACGCCAAAGGAGTCCAGCTGGATGGCTTCCATGGCGCCCAGCGTGGTGGGCGTGCTGTAAATGGCGCTGTTTACGTGTGCCTTGCAGCACAGCTTGACGCCGTATTCCGCCGCCAGCTTTGCACGGGCGGTCAGGGTCTCAATGGAGGCGACGATATCCTCTTCCACATCGCTTTTGCCGCCGGGACCGACATTGACCACGGGAATGCCCAGATACCGTG
>CAZYRD010000192.1:0-4831 GCA_964649475.1 uncultured Faecalibacterium sp. | reverse complement strand
CTGGATATCGCCGACACCGTTTCCAAGCGCAGTACCTGTCTGCGGCGAATTTACGGTGCCATCATCGTCAAAAATGACGAGATCGTTTCCACCGGCTATGTGGGTGCGCCCCGCGGCCGCAAAAACTGCTCCGATATGGGCACCTGCATCCGTGAACAGCTCAATATCCCCCGCGGCCAGCGGTACGAGCTTTGCCGCAGCGTTCACGCCGAGGCCAACGCCATCATCAGCGCCGCCCGCCACGAAATGCTGGGTGCCACGCTGTACCTGTGCGGACGCAACCTGCCCGGTATGGAGTATGTGAAGGATCCCTGCTGCTGCAGCATGTGCAAGCGTATGGTCATCAATGCGGGTATTGAGAAGGTGATCGTCCGTCTGAACGACACCGAGTACCGCGAGTTCGATGTGCAGACCGAATGGGTGGATGTGGATGCCAGTCTGGAGATCGAAGGCGGGTATTGAGCCGCCCTGTGAAAAAACGGCCGACGTGGTGCAGAAAACAAAAAACAGTATTGACAACGCCGTCTGAAATGGGGTATATTGACCTTGATTCAGGCGGCGTTTTGCCGCCGCAGAACAGGAAAAAGAGGGAAAGAACATGAACAGATATGATTGCAACCGTGCCGTACCCTTTGCGGTTCACAACACCGCTGCCTCCCCGGAGGAATGTGCCAGTGCCGCCGCTTTTTATGACGCCATGGTAAATGCGCCCGCCGCGTTCCCCAGCAGCTTTGTGCTGGGCGGCGTGGAATACAAAGGCTTCGGCGACGCGTTTGCGCCCATTGCCCGCGAAACAAAAAACGAAGAGCTGAAAACCGCCGATACCCTGACCTTCCGCCACACAAGCGGTCTGCTTGTGGAGCTGCAGTGTGCGCTGTACCCTCAGCACGCCGCCGTGGACTGGACGCTGTGGTTCAAAAACGAAACGGACGCCGACAGCCCCCGCATCAGCGGCCTCAACGGCTGTGACGTGGTGCTGCCCGGTGTGCGCGCCCGTCTGCGCGGCATCCTCGGTGACGCCCGCAACGAGGAGTACGGCCCCGGCAATATGGTGGCCGGTTCCACCTACGGCATGAACAACGAGCCGTATGACCGTCCGCTGCCCATAGGCCTGCCCACCGAGATGCACCCCGTGGGCGGCTGCAGCTGCAACCACGAATATCCCTACTTCAACGTTCAGACCACCGCGGGCAACGTGTCCGTGGCCATCGGCTGGCCCGGCCAGTGGAAGGCAGAGCTGCAGGCGGGCAGCGACGGTGTGCATCTGACCACCGGCCAGCAGACACTGGATACCTTCCTGTACCCCGGCGAGGCCATCCGCACCCCGCTGACCTGCCTGCTGTTCATGGACGGTGACGACGACGCCCGCCGCACCAACCTGTGGCGCCGCTTTATGATGGAGTGCAATATGCCCCGCAAGAACGGCGTTATCCCGCAGCCCACCCTCAGCGCGACAGCCGGGCACACGGCCATGGTTTGCTTTGCCACCGAGGACAACCAGATCGAAGCCATCCGCGATCTGCGCGACTGCGGCATTGCGTTTGACAACTGGTGGATGGACGCCGGCTGGTACAATACCTCTCTGGACGGCAAAAAGAAGCCCATCGTCGAGGACGACTACGTGTTCCTGGGCGACTGGCTGCCCCGCAAGGATGATTTCCCCACCGGCATGAAGGCCATCAGCGACTGCATGGCCGAAACCGGCGGCGACACCCTTCTGTGGTTCGAGCCGGAGCGTTTCTCTCTGGAAGTGGATATGCTGAAGGATGACGGCAGCACCCTGAAAAAGGAGTGGCTGCTGAAAGGCTATGAGGAATACGTGCGTCCGCGTGACGACGGCGATCTCATCATGCCAGTCCGTTTTGTGGATCTGGGCAACCCCGAGGCCGAAAACTGGATGTTCGAGCGCATCGCCGGTGTGATGGAGCGCGGCGGTATCGGCATCTACCGCGAGGACCACAACATCCGCCCGCTGGGCTTCTGGCAGGCCACCGATACCCCCGAACGTCAGGGCATCACCGAAAACAAGTACATGGTGGGCCATCTGCGCATGTGGGACAAGCTGCGCGAACGCTTCGGCGGTATGCTCATCGACAGCTGTGCTTCCGGCGGCCGCCGCAACGACCTTGAGACCATGCGCCGCGCCGTGCCGCTGCATTACACTGACTTCTTCTACTCCAATTACTCTTACAAACAGGCGGTGCAGTGCTCGCTGTTCACGGTTCATCCGTACTTCAAAGCCGGATGCGGCTTCGGACCGGGAGACTTTGAATACTATATGCGGACGGCGATGACGCCGTTCCGGGTGCTTGCCACACGGCCGGGACAATACAGGGGCGAGGCTGGCGAGCGCACCCGCGCCTGTCTGGAGGAGTGGCGCGCCGTCAACAAGAGCTTCTACGCGGATTATTATCTGCTGACGGAATGGAATGTGGATGACGCCAGCCCGCTGGCCTACGAGTTCATCGACTCCGTTGCCGGCGAAGGCTTTGTGGAGGTGTACCGCCGTCCGCTGTGCGACGAGCCGGTCATCACGCTGCCGCTCAAGGGTCTGCAGCCGGAGAAAAAGTATCACCTCACCGGCTACGGCTGTGCACTGGACCTCGTTGCCGACGGCGCCGCACTGGCAAAGGGGCTGGAGGTCCTGCTGGAAACAGCGCCCGCCGCCGCCACCATCAGGATCGAACCCGCAGAATAAAAAACGGAAAGGAGGTATTGCTGCTGCAATGCCTCCTTCTGTGCATTTTACGGTTGATTTACCAAAAGATCTGCGATAAGCGGAAACGAAAGGATGTTTTTATGAAAAACAACGGCACAAATCTGCTGTGGTACAGCCGGCCTGCCGCCAACTGGAACGAGGCTCTGCCGCTGGGCAACGGGCGCATCGGCGCCATGGTGTTCGGTGACGCAGCGCATGAGCGCATCGGCCTGAATGAGGACACCCTGTGGAGCGGATATCCCACGTTCTACGAGCGCCCCGCTGCGGTGGAAAGCTTCAAAAAAGCCCGGGAGCTGGCGCTGCAGCGTCGCTATGCCGAAGCGCAGGAAGAGCTGGAGCTCAACTTTACCGCGCTGTGGTCGCAGGTGTATCTGCCGCTGGGCGACCTTTTTCTGGATATGGAGCACACCGGCCCGGTGACGGAATACCGCCGTGCGCTGGATCTGTCCACCGGCGTGCACACCGTGGAATACCAAAGCGACGGTGTATGCTACACTCGCGAATGCTTTGTCAGCGCGCCGGACGGCGTGCTGGTCATGCGGCTGACGGCGGACGCTCCAGCCGCGCTGACGTTCGCGCTGCGGCTTTCTCCCGCGCTGTGCGCTTCGGTGGAGCAGAACAAACAGGAGATGTCCATTCAGGGCAACTGCCCGGTTTATCAGTGGCGGTACGGCGCCTGGCAGGAGGAGCGCGGCCGGGCCGTTTACGGTGAAACGGACGCTGAAAAGGGCATGGCTTATTATGCACAGGTGCGCGTGCTGCCCGAGGGCGGCGTCTGTACGCAGCGCAGCGGTCTGCGCGTGGAGCGTGCGGACGGCGTGACGCTGCTGTTCAACGCCCGCACCAGCTACAACGGCTGGGATAAGCACCCGGTTCTGGAAGGCGCGGAGTACGTCGCGCCCTGCCGTGCGCAGCTGGATGCCGCCGCTGCAAAAGGGTATGAAGCGCTGAAGGCCGCACACATCGCCGACCACGCTGCGCTGTATGACCGTGTTTCGCTGGAGCTGGGCGGCGGCGGGGAAAAATACGCCGATACCGAGACCCGCCTGTACGCCCACGAAAACGGCGGCGAGGACCTTGCCCTGTACGCCCTGTATTTCAATTTCGGACGATATCTCACCATTGCCGCCTCTCGCGAGGGAACCCAGCCCACCAACCTGCAGGGCATCTGGAACGACCATGTGCAGCCGCCGTGGAACTGCAACTACACCATCAATATCAACACCGAGATGAACTACTGGCCCACCCTGATGGTAGACCTGCCGGAATGCCACGAGCCGCTGCTGCGCATGATCGGCGAGCTGGCTGTCAGCGGTGCACGCACCGCTAAAAGCTTTTACAACGCCCCCGGCTTTGTCAGCCACCACAACACCGACATTTGGCGCATGAGTACGCCTGTGGGCGCGGGCTGCAGGGGAACGGCGGTGTTTGCTTTCTGGCCCATGTCCTCCGGCTGGTTTATCCGGCACCTGTGGGAACAGTACGAGTACATGCGGGATGCAGACTGGCTGCGCGGTACGGCGCTGCCGGTCATCCGCAGCGCGGCGGAATTTTACCGCGCCCTGCTGGTGGAGGATACCGACGGTACCCTGATGGTCGCGCCCTCCACCTCGCCGGAAAACACCTTCCGACTGGAGGACGGCACCCATTGCCCCATCTCTGCCACCACCGCCATGACGCAGGCCATTGTGCAGGATGTGTTTGAGATCTGCATCAATGCGGCGGCGCTGCTGGGCGAGAGCGATGCTTTTACGAAAGAGCTGGAAGTGCTGCTGCCGCAGTTGAAGCCCTTTGGTACGGGCAGCAATGGCGAACTTCTGGAATGGGCGGAGAATCCGCCGGAATCCGATATCCACCACCGGCATATCTCCCATCTGTACGGCCTGCATCCGGGCCGATCCATCACGCCGGAGTCCACGCCGGAGCTGGCTGCCGCCGTGCGCCGGTCGCTGGAGCGCCGCGGTGACGAAAGCACCGGCTGGGCCATGGGCTGGCGCATCAATCAGTGGGCCCGCCTGTGTGATGGCGACCACGCCCTGAAGCTGCTGGACACCCAGCTGCGCACGGTGGAAGGCCGCAATCCGCAGCAGGCGCGCCGCGACGGCACGGTGA
>CAZYRD010000191.1:0-4856 GCA_964649475.1 uncultured Faecalibacterium sp. | reverse complement strand
GCTGCCTGCGGCAGCACCACGCTTCCTATCCAACGCGCGGCGAAGCCGCGCATTTAATAGGAGGAACGGTGGCGGGCTTGCCCGCCATGCCTGCACCGGCTAAGGCAACTTTTGCGCAGCAAAAGTTATCGTGCCATATGGGTGCAGGCAAGTGACGACTGGCATTAAAGCGGGGGTTCGCTGCCCCGCAAGCAGCGAAACTCTTTTTGCTTCTTTTTCTGGTTACAGAAAAAGAAGGGGGCTGCGCGAAGTTCTCTTCGCTTTTCTCAGTCATGAGAAAAGAACATAGGCTGCGCGAAGTTCTCTTCGCAACAACGGCTGCGCGAAGGCGCCCTTCGCCTCTCTCGGCCATGAGAAAAATAACCCAAAAGGAGGCCACCATCATGACCAAACAGGAAATTTTCACTCTGCTGGAACAGAACAAACAGCAGTTTTTCGCCGCCTCCGACGCCATCTGGGACGCGCCGGAGCTCTCCCTCAGCGAACATGCCGCCACCTCCATCTACGAAAAAATGCTGGCGCAGCTGGGCTTTGAAGTCACCAGCGGCATCGCCGGCATGAAAACCGCCTTCTCCGGCAGCTACGGCAGCGGCAAGCCCGTCATCGGCATTCTGGGCGAGTACGACGCTCTGGCCTACCTGTCGCAGGCCGCCGGTGCGCTGGAACCCTGCCCTGTCACCGAAGGCGCCGCCGGTCACGGCTGCGGCCACAACCTGCTGGGCATGGGCAGCCTTGCTGCCGCATGGGCCGTTAAATGCTATCTGGAGGCCAAAGGCCCCGGCAGCGGCACCGTCATTTTCTACGGCTGCCCCGGCGAAGAGGGCGGCGCAGGCAAGGCCTTTATGGCCCGCGAGGGCATGTTCTACGGTCTGGACGCTGCGCTGTGCTGGCATCCCGGCTCGGTGAACGAGATCTTCACCGGCACCAACAACACCTCCATGCAGATCGAATACACCTTCCATGGGCTTTCCGCCCACGCCGCAGGCAATCCCCATCAGGGCCGCAGTGCGCTGGACGCCGTGGAGCTGATGAACATCGGCGTGCAGTTCCTGCGCGAGCACATGCCCCGCACCGACTGCCTGCACTACGCCATCACCAATTCCGGCGGCGTTTCGCCCAACGTGGTGCAGCCCAAGGCCACCGTGCTGTACATGGTGCGCAGCAACAACGTGCCCAACACCAAGGCTCTGCTGGCCCGCGTGGACAACATCGCCAGGGGCGCCGCGCTGATGACCGATACCACCATCAGCCGCCGCTTCATCGACGGCACCGCCGATCTGGTCCCCAACGAGGCGATTGAAAAGGCTCTGTACAAAAACTTCCTCGAGGCTCCCGCTCCCACCTACACGCAGGAGGAGCTGGACTGGGCCGCCGCGCTGAAAAAGACCTTCCCGCCCATGGACCGCATGCCCGGCAAGGGTGCGCAGGACGACCCCGCCATCCGCGCGCAGGTGGCCGAGCTGACCGCCAACGGCACCAGGCCCATGAACGACTTCGTCATGCCGTTCTACCACTCCAACACCCAGAGCCCCGGCTCCACCGACGTGGCGGACGTCAGCTGGCAGACCCCCACCTCGCAGATCTCCACCGCCACCTGGCCCTCCGGCATTCCCGGCCACAGCTGGCAGATCGTCTCCGCCGGCAAGACGGAGATCGCCCACAAGGGCATGCTGTACGCCGCACAGGTGCTGGCCGCCACCGCTGTGGACCTGATGGAGGATGCCGACCTGCGCGCCGCCGCCCGTGCCGAGTTTGAAAAAGCCACCGCCTCGGGATATATCTGCCCCATCGAGCCGGACGCCGTGCCCGTGCCCGTGGAAGAGATGATGTAAGGCTTCGCCGCTTTTTCCCTTTGCGACCGAATATTACCGCAACCGCGTCCGGGCTTTGCAAGCGCCCGCGGCGCGGTTTTTTCCGTGCTGAAATGTCGTGCGGGGTTGACAATGACGGTCTGCCTGTGATAGATTGTAAATGGAACGCAGGTCCGTCATAAATAATTCTGCGGCCTGTAAGCTCCGGGCTCATCCCCCGAAAGCCGCAAGCACCACTCCGCCGACGCCCCTTGCGGACGCCCACCCCGCGGACAACATCATGGTGGGGCAGACCGAAGTCCGCAGACGCCCGAACTTCCGCGGCTGGCCGAACTTTCGCGCCCGCCACCCGCGGACGCCGCCCCCTCACAGACAACAGAAAAAACCGCGGCCGAAACCCTGTTTCGCAGCCGAACAAAAAGGAGGACCTGTATGAATGATTCTGGACTTGGTCCTGTAGAAGCCCACTTCGCCGACCTCATCTGGCAGCACGCACCCGTTGCCTCCGGTGTGCTGGTGCAGCTTTCCGCCGCCGAAATCGGCTGGAAAAAATCCACCACCTATACCGTGCTGAAAAAGCTGTGCGGCCGCGGCCTGTTCACCAACGAAAAAGGCACGGTGCGGGTGCTTGTCCCGCGGGAGGACTTCTACGCCGCCCGCAGCGCCCGCTTTGTAAAAGAGCATTATTCCGGCTCGCTGCCGGCCTTTGTGGCGGCGTTTGCCCGCCAGAAGGCTCTCAGCGCCGAGGATGTTGCCGAGCTGCGCCGCATCATTGATGCCTACACCGGGGAGTGATCGCCTTTCCGGAAAACGCGTTTCTGTCCGTGTTCGACCGGGGCGTTGCAGCCTGCCGGTTCATCGCCGCGGCGATCGTTGTGCGCCCGCTGTGTCCAAAAAGACGACCCGGTCTGCGCATGGCTTTGTGGGCGGCGGTGGGTCTGCGGCTGGCGTGTCCGTTTTCGCCGGAAAGCACCCTCAGCCTGTACACCCTCGTGCCCGAAACCGAATGACCGCCCCCCGCGGACGCAGCCGGAAAACCGCCCGGCCGCGTCCGTTTTTTTGTGCGCACGACGCCAATTCTCAATTGACACACGCCGCAAAAAACAGTATTATCAAAGCAGAGGAAAAACAGAAAACTGTCAGCTGTGGTTTTGTACAAAGCGGTGTGCCGCCGACTGTTCAAAACGCTGAAAAACGCGGAACAGCAAAATAGTCCAATCAGTACAGCGGCTTTGTACAAGACAGAACCCTCCGTTTGCAGTATACTTCAAATACAATGCAGCAGATAAAAAACGCGGCGCGCCTGCTGCCCGCCGCCGAAACCATAGATCCGGGAGGAACACATCGATGAAACGCTCCGAAGTCAACGCCCTCATCCGTGAAAACGAGGCATTCATCGCCGAAAAAGGCTTTGCTCTGCCGCCCTTCTGCGGCTGGTCCCCCGCCGACTGGGCCGAAAAAGGGGAGGAGTGCGCCGAGATCCGCGACAATATGCTGGGCTGGGACGTCACCGATTTCGGCAGCGGCGATTACAAAAAGGTGGGGCTGTTCCTCATCACGCTGCGCAACGGCAACCGGAAAGATCCCCGCTGCACCAAGCCCTACGCCGAAAAGCTGATGGTCAGCGAGGAGGGCCAGGTCTGCCCCATGCACTTCCACTGGTTCAAGCAGGAGGATATCATCAACCGCGGCGGCGGTGTGCTGTGCATGCAGCTGTACAACGCTGCGCCGGACGAAAGCCTCGACACCGAGACCCCCGTCACCATCGTGTGCGACGGCGTGCGCAGGGTGCTGCCCGCCGGCACCGTGCTGGAGCTTGCCCCCGGCGAAAGCTGTACCCTTACCCAGCGCATCTACCACAGCTTCTGGGCCAAGCCCGGCTGCGGCAAATGCCTCCTGGGTGAGGTCAGCCAGTGCAACGACGACAGCGCCGACAACCGCTTTGCCGATCCCGTCGGCCGGTTTGCCGCCATCGAGGAGGACGAACCCGCCTGCCGCCTGCTGTGCAACGAGTATCCGGCGGCAAAGTGAGCAGAGGCTCTGCGGCGGAATTGCAGCGTAGCCGGTACGCCCTGGGCGACTGAAACGTTCCGGCGCAGGCGCCGCACTGCGGAAACGCCCTGTGCAGCCGCACCCGTACCGTACCCGCGCCGCGGCCACAGACGGCCGAATGAAATGATAAAAAGGAGACCTTCCATGCGCAAAGGCATCTGCTGCGCCGGCACTATGCTGGTGGATATCACCTACCCCATCGACGCCTGGCCCGCCCAGGGCGAGCTGGTGCACGTGCTGCCCGGCATCGCACGCTCCACCGGCGGCGCGGTGTGCAATGTCATCGCCGACCTCGCCCGGCTGGACTCCGCCCTGCCGCTGTACGCGGCGGGCATCGCCGGACACGACCCCGAAGGCGATTTCCTGATGGAACAGCTGACGCAGTACCCCAATATCGATACCTCCGCCGTGCTGCGCACCGGGCAGACGGCCTTTACCCTTGTCATGAGCAACACCGCCGATCACCAGCGCACCTTTTTCCAGTACGCGGGTGCTATGGCGGACTACGGCGAGCAGCATCTTCCGCTGGAAGAGCTGAACGCCGCCATCCTGCACGTCGGGTATCTGCTGCTGCTGCCCCATCTGGATGCGCCGGATGCCGAATACGGCACCCGCATGGCGCGGCTGCTGCACCGGGCGCAGCGCCTTGGCATAAAGACCTCCGTCGACGTGGTCACAGCTACCGCAGGTGCTTTTGCCGCCGTGGTGCCCCCGGCGCTGAAATACACCGACTACTGCACCGTCAACGAGACGGAAGCCCAGCACATCACCGGGGTGGAGCTGCGCGCCGCCGACGGCACGCTGCGCCGCGAAAACGTGCCCGCCGCCCTGCAGAAGCTCAAAGAGATGGGCGTTGCCGTCTGGGCGGTCATCCACTGCCCCGAGGCCGGCTTCGGTCTGGACGAAAACGGCGTATATTGCGCGTGCGAAAGCCTGTCGCTGCCGGAGGGCTACATCAAGGGCACCGTCGGCGCGGGCGATGCGTTCTGCGCC
>CAZYRD010000190.1:0-4873 GCA_964649475.1 uncultured Faecalibacterium sp. | reverse complement strand
TGTACTCGGCCAGTTCCACCACCTTGGGGTCGATGAGGATCAGCCGCAGCTCGTCCGGCGTGCTCTTGTACAAAAAGCTCATGATGATGCTGTTGATGCACACGGACTTGCCGCTGCCGGTACTGCCCGCGATGAGCAGATGCGGCATTTTGGACAGGTCAGCCAGCTTAACGCTGCCGGCGATGTCCCGTCCAAGGCACATGGTCAGCGGCGAGGCGCTCTGCTCAAACTCCTCGGACTGGATCAGGCTGCGCAGAGCGACGGTGGTTTTGGTTTTGTTGGGAACTTCGATGCCGACCGCCGGTTTGCCGGGGATGGGCGCTTCAATACGCACACCCGCGCTGGCAAGGTTGAGGGCGATATCATCCGCAAGGTTGGTGATGCGGCTGATCTTGACGCCGGCCAGCGGCTGCAGCTCGTAACGGGTGACGCTGGGGCCGCGGCAGATGTCGAGAATTTTGGTCTTGACGCCAAAGCTTTCCAGCGTATTGACAAGGATCTGGGCGTTCTGGCGCAGCTCAAAGTTGACGTTGCCTTCGTTGGTGCCGGGCTGCCGGTCAAGCAGTTCGGGCGAGGGCAGGTGGTAGGGCGGCGGCAGGGGAACGGCGGGGGCGGCTTCCGCAGCGGGTTCGGGTGCAGCGGTCTCGGCAGTGACCGTATCGGGGGCGGTTTCGTCCTCCTCCACGGGGCGGCCGTCCAGTGCGCGGCGGATCAGATCGTCGATCTCACCGGCGGCAGGCTCTTCCCGTGCCGGATCCTCGATGAAAATGGTGTTGTCCGGTACGGGAACGGCGTCTGCGGCGGGCACGGCGGCGTCCTCCGGCTCGTTTGCGCGCATAAATACGCCGCCGGTGGGCAGGGCTGCGCTGCGGGCGGCGTCCTGATCATAAAGGGGCTTGTGTTCTGCGGAGAGCTCAAGCTCCGGCGCAGCGGGCTCCATGTCACTGACAAAGGGGTTTTCCTCTGCGGGTTTTGGCTTCAGCGCTTCGCGGCCTGCGGCGGCAAGCATGTCGTTGTTCAGCACACCGGCAAGCGCGGTGTAATCGGCGGGGTCAAAGGCCTGCCCTTTGGCGGTATCCAGTGCGGCGGCGGGTGCGGTGTTTTCTGCGGCGGCGGGGCGCAGCTGCACGTCGTCGCTGACGTTGACATCGATGTTCCAGCGGTCGCGGGGTCTGGCGGCGGTTTCGGCGGGAAGCAGCGGGTCCACCTTTGGGCGGCGGCCCGGCAGCACGGATTCCGCGCTGCGCAGTTTTTCCTCTTTGGCGCGGCGGGCCTCCTCTTCCTCTATGCGCTCGGCACGGCGGCGGTCGCGCTCGGCCAGCGCGTCGGCGGCGGTCTCTCTGGCGTCACCGGCTTTGCGGCGCAGGAAATACCAGATGTCCGCGGGGGTGACATCCGTCAGGAACATCACAAACACGATGAGCAGAATGATGAGCAGAATGTTGGCGGCGGGCCGGCCGGCCCAGCACAGCAGCGAAAGCCCCAGCGGTACGGCGAAGAAGCCGCCGCCGCGCATTTCGGTGCCCATGGAGTACAGCTCGGCGACCATGTCAAAGAATTTGTCGCTGCCGGGGGTGTATTTTGTGAACACCAGCGCCGTACCGCAAAGCAGCAGCACGACCAGTGTGCAGACGACCAGCTTGCCTTTCCACGGTTTGCCTGCGGCGATGAGCACCGCGATGTATGCCATGGCGGGGGTGACGGCAAACAGCACCCATCCGAACAGACCGAAGCAGACCTGCCGCAGCGCCGCCCAGACGGATTCGCCGGGAATATAGGTCATGGCGCCCAGCAGCATGGCCAGCGCAAAAATAAGGATGCTCCACAGGCGGTTGGTCTGAGGGGCTGCCTTTTTGGCGGTTTTTTTTCTGGTGCGGCTTTTGGCAGCGGTGTTTTTTGCCGGGGCTTTAGCCGCAGCTTTAGTTGCTGTTTTCTTTTTGGGGGTCGTGTTTGCCATGTGGTATCAGTTCTCCTGTCCGGAATTTGCCTCAGGGGCATTCTTTTTATAGTATACTAAAGAAAGTTGTAAAAGTAAATGGCTTTTCAGGAGTGAAAAAAAGAAAGCGCTGTATTTTTAAGACAGCCAAGACTCTTTGACCTTAGATGTTATTATTATACAACGCGGCAGAGGTATTGTCCATAAAAAAATAAGCCCGGAAAAAACGGGAATACCCATTGCAATCAACACCATTTTGGTGTATACTGGCATCGGATATATCGTATTCATACCGGACGGAGGGTAAAAATATGAAGCAGGTATTGTATGACTATGACGTGTTCCCCATGGTGTTTTCCGCAGAAAAGGAAGTGGAGCTGACGGTCAAGCCGCTTGGCGCGCATGCCGCCTTTGCCGGCGAGTATACGGTAAGCGTGCATCGGCTGGACTCCGGCTGCCTGTATCATCCGCACTATGCCGGCAACAAAGTGGAATATACAGTCTCGCCGGATGCGGACGGCTGTCTGCGTGTCCGGTATACCGCCTCGGCCGAGGGCGAGCTGTTCCTTCGTGTGCACAAGGACGGACGCCGTGTTGCGCAGCTTTGCCTGTACGCGCTGGCGCCGGATCTCGCCTGCCGCATTCCTCTGCGGGGCGACCTGCACATGCATACCTGCCGTTCCGACGGACGGGAATCTCCCGCTGTGGTGTGCGCCAACTACCGCAAAAAGGGCTATGATTTTATCGTTGTCACCGATCACCACCGCTATTATCCGTCGCTGGAGGCCATCGAAGCCTACAAGGACGTGAAAACGGCGCTGAATATCCTCCCCGGTGAGGAGGTGCACCTGCCCCATACCAATGTGCACATCGTCAACGCCGGAGGCCTGTTCTCGGTCAACGGTCTGCTCACCTGCAAGGAAAACTACACCGAAACTGACGGCGCACTGGACAAGCGCCGCTTTGATGAAAGCGTTCAGCCGCCCGAGGTGCTTACGCCGGAGCAGTTCACCGCCGAGGTGGAGGCCATTGCCGCCACGCTGGAGGATTTTCCGGAAAACGAGGACCGCGTTTCTTACGCCGTCTGCCTGTGGGCGTTTGAAAAGATCCGTGCCGCCGGAGGCCTGGGCGTGTTTGCGCATCCGTACTGGATCGCGGATATGTGGCATGTGACCGAGGCGTTCACCGGCTATATGATGGAAAAACACCCCTTTGATGCATTTGAAGTGCTTGGCGGTGAAAACTATTACGAGCAGAACGGCTTCCAGACCGCGCTGTACTACGACGAATACCGCGCGGGCCGCGTGCACCCCATCGTGGGTTCCACCGACAGCCACGGCTCCACCGAGCACAACCGCAATGCCGATATCTGCTCCACCATCGTATTTGCGAAGGAGAATGAACGCGAAGCCATCCTTGACGCCGTAAAGGAAAAATATTCCGTTGCGGTGGATACCGTTTCGCCGGAGTACCGCCTTGTGGGCGAGCGCCGTCTGCAGAAATATGCGTCCTTCCTGATGGAGAACTATTTCCCGGTGCATGACCGTCAGGCCGCCATGGACGGCGAGCTGATGTTCCAGTACGCTGTCGGCAACGCCTCCGCGCAGGAGCTGGAGCTCATCGCTGCGCGTGCGGAAGCTCTGCGGAAGAAATACATCCGCCTGATCTGAGAGGTGTTTGAAACGAATGAAAAAAGGATGGAAAATTCCGATCGTGCTGATACTCGTATTTGCGGCGCTGCTGTTTGCGGCAGGCGTGGTGGTGACAAAGCTTGTGTTTGACGCCCGTTTTGCGGGGCACATCACCACAAAAAACACATGGAGCCTGTTTCTGTTCGACGGGCTGCAGGCGGAGGAGTGCTCCTTCGTTTCAAACAAAGGGCAGCGGCTGGCCGGTGTAAAATACAGCGGCGGAGAAGCCGAGCCCAAAGGCGTGGTGGTGTTTGCACACGGTTTCGGCGCCGGTGGGCAGAACGGCTATATGAACGTGTTTGCCCGGTTGGTGAAGCACGGGTATGCGGTTTTTGCCTACGACGCCACCGCAAACGACGCCAGCGAGGGCGATACGATCGGCGGCCTGCCGCAGGGCGTGGCGGATCTGGACTACGCGGTGCAGTATGTGAAACAGCAGCCGGAATATGCCGGCCTGCCGGTGTTTCTGATGGGATACAGCTGGGGCGCTTATTCGGTGGGCAATGTGCTGAATTTCCATCCGGACGTACAGGGCGCCGTCATCCTCGCCGGTTTTGATGAATCCTCCGAGCTGTGTGTCACCGAGTTCAGCGGAACGCTGGGCAAATACGGGTGGGCGGCGAAGCTGCTGCAGCCCTGCGTGGCGTTTTACGAATGGACGCAGTTTGGCAAATATTCCACCGTCAGTGCGCTGAGCGGCTTCCGAAAAAGCGATGCTGCGGTGATGGTTGTGCACGGCGGCCGTGACACCACGGTGCCGCCGGCCATCGGCTATGAGAAATTTTACAAAAAATACGGCGATGACCCGCGCTTTACCTTTGTGTACAAAGAAAAGCGTGGGCATGATATTATGAAGGACGCCGGTGTGCTGGACGAAGCGCTTCTGGCGGAGATCATGGAGTTTTTGGACGCGGCACTGTAAGAGGCGCCGCAGCCTGCGGAAAGGGGGAGAGAGCTGTGGACGTATTTGAGCTTCATTCGGATTACAGGCCCACGGGCGACCAGCCGCAGGCCATCGAAAAGCTGGTGCAGGGTCTGAAAAACGGCGATCGCTGCCAGACGCTGCTGGGTGTCACCGGTTCCGGCAAGACCTTTACCATGGCCAACGTCATCGCGCAGCTCAACCGTCCCACGCTGGTGCTGGCGCATAACAAAACGCTGGCGGCGCAGCTGTGCAGCGAGTTCCGCGAGTTTTTCCCCAACAACGCCGTGGAATATTTTGTTTCCTATTATGACTATTATCAGC
>CAZYRD010000189.1:0-4887 GCA_964649475.1 uncultured Faecalibacterium sp. | reverse complement strand
CTCCAATTGTAAACATAAAAAAGACCATAATCATCGTCTGCCTCACATTCTTCGGCATCTTTATTATTCAGCCCCATTGGGCATAATAAGTTATAAGGCTTATGGACAAGATGTTCATAATGAAACAAATCGGTAATGTTGTCCATCCCCGTATTCATATAAATGCTGCTTTCTAAACATAGGTCGTCCTTGACTATATTTTCAAGAAATGTTCGCAACATACTAAAAGAAAAGTTATATACATCGATAGATATCAGCATATTCACTTTGTTCTCTACCAGGATATACATATCTATAGTACCGGCCTTTGGTGGATTGAACCTGAACTTTACGTTATCAGCCTCCATCGGTAAGCCTTTAGCCAGTTGAGCATAAATCTTGCTGCGTTGCTCAAACCATGATGAGTTTATGTTTCCGAATCTGCTCATACTATATATGTTTGTTTTAATCATCTTCGCATTTTACACCCTCTTTTTCTTCTGCAATTCTTACAAGTTCATCCAAACGCTGTGATTGCATCCTTAAATACTCAGCTGTAAACTTGACGTGTCGTGTCAGATAGCTTTCCTCCCAACCAGTTTCACACGTTTTCTTGTGAAATTCATTAAGATATTCGTCATTATCAGGTATCCTTTCACCTAACAATTCCATCATTTCCGGACAGAATTGTTTGAACATACGAACCGGTCCTTTTAATATATCACTTTTATCTTCAAATGGCTTGTCATACCATACTTCCACATCGTCAGGCAATTTTCTCTTCAGTTCTCTTGCAAGGTGTAAACCTGTACTATGCCACTTGATTAACTCTATAGAAGAAGCATTCATGTTGCCATTCACAAAGTCAGTGACACGCTCAAACCATGCTTGCCATTCACTCATTCCTTCAACGTGAATGTCATCTTCTGTATCACTCCAGCACACCATATCATTTTCTACTGATACGGAAATTCCCTCTTCGTCATATCCAATCATTCTTATAACGTCGGGACAGATTGTTATCTTTCTTTGTACTTCCATGAATTTATCCTTTTATTACAGCTACTGGCATCAGTCGTGTCTTGACGTTTACCAAATCTGCTTGATTAGCTATTACTCTATCGATATCTTTATAAGCTCCTGAAGCTTCCTGCATATCCCGTTGACTTCTGATGCTATGGATGATACCTTTTTCCTCTAATTGCTTGATTTCCTCCTCCAAATCCAACGTGTTGATGGCGGCCGTTCTACTCAACACCCTGCCTGCGCCATGCGAGCAACTACAAAACGAGTCGGGGTTACCAAGTCCTTCAACAATATAGGATGCTGTACCTTGCGAACCAGGTATAATGCCGGTAATCCCTTTTCGGGCTAGTGTTGCTCCCTTACGATGTACTATCACATTATTTCCATAATGATTTTCCCAAGCAGCATAATTGTGGGCTATGTTTATCATTGGCTCAAAATCTATTCCCGTCAAAGCATCGGCAATAACTTCTTCGATACGTTCCATCATCAGCTTACGGTTGCAAAGCGCAAAATCAATGCAATATTTCATTTCATCCCAATACTGATTGAACTCAATTGTTTTTAACGGCAAAAAAGCTAGCTTGATGTCGGAATTGACAACCGAATACCAACGTGTATTCATTGTTTGGGCTATTTTGTTGTAATAGTCACCTACTTGTTTGCCCAGGTTACGACTGCCGGAATGAATCATAATCCACAAATAGCCGTCTTCATCTTTCTGTAATTCGATAAAATGATTTCCGCCACCAAGCGTTCCGATTTGGCGTGTAGCTGAAATATATTGATTCTTGACAACATGAAGTCGGTCTATGTCATAGCCTTGAGGCATATATTTCTCGTCTTGACTTTCTTTATGGTGTTCCATCCCTAATGGAATCCTTTGTCTGATTCCTCTCATTATCTTTTTCCGTATAACCTCTACTGGAATGTTGCTGGTTTTATACGATGTCTTGACGGCACACATACCACAACCAATATCGACTCCGACCGCATTGGGGATAACAGCATCAACACAAGCCAGTACGCCACCGATTGGCATCCCCATTCCCGCATGTACATCCGGCATAATAGCCAAATGATGGTACAGGAATGGGAGTGTTGTAAGATTTTCTATTTGCTTCATAGCTGAATCTTCTACATAGTCAGTCCAAATTTTAACTGCTTTCCCATTAATCACTCTTACTTCCATAGTTTTTATTCTTTTGATTCATTCATCCATAAGATTATCGAGCTTGTCAAGAAACGTTTGAACGAAGCTCTTTCTTTTTTTTGTTTGTTTGAAGCTTGTTTCCTCTGCGATGCGTGTATCTTCCGTTTCATTTTTTTGTGGAGTATCGTTTATTGTTACATTATCTATTTCCACTTCTTTAGGAGATTCTGGTTGGCTTCTCTTGTTGATATGGTTTCCGTAATATGTTTCCACTAACGCATCTTTCAACCCCTTGTCTTTATCTTCTTTTTGATGAGACGGGCTCGATGTATAGTCCTTTTCAAAATCCGTAGCAATCAGCGTTACCTTTACATCCTCACCCAAATTGTTGTCTCTATATAATCCCCACAACACTTCTATGTTTGGTGCAAGATCATCCATGAAGCTGTTGATTTCCCGAAGTTCCGTCATGGTTACTTGACTTTCATCACAGCTATAAATGATGTAAAGCAAACGTCTTGCACGCTCTATCTCCATGTTGTTGAGTAATGGAGAGTTCAAGGCTTCAACGAATGCCTTTTCTATTCGATGCTCACCGGATGCTCTACCTACCGACATGATGGCGTCTCCCCCGTCTTTCATTACTGTTTGCACATCGCAGAAGTCACGGTTTACTATTCCTTCTGTAGTAATGATTTCGGAAATACTCTTGGCAGCAACGGTCAGTATATCATCCGCTTTTGCAAAGGCTTGTTCTACAGTGGTCATTCCATCGGCATAAATGTCACATAGTCGTTCGTTGTTGATAACTAGCAGGGCATCTACATTCTTTCGCATTTCTTCCACTCCCAAAAGGGCTTTTTCGATTCTTATTCTTTTCTCAAAGGCAAATGGAATTGTGACAACTCCAACTGTCAGTAAACCTTTTTCTCTAGCCACATGGGCAATGACAGGAGCAGCGCCTGTACCAGTGCCTCCACCCATACCGCAAGTGATGAACACCATCTTGGTGTCATTGTCAAACAAGGATTCTATCTCTGTCATACTGGCTTCGGCTGCTTCCTTACCTCTTTCCGGCTTACCTCCAACACCTAAACCGGCGCTTCCCAATTGAATTTTAACTGGGATGTCCGCCCGTGCCAATGCTTGGCTATCCGTATTGCAGATGGCAAACGAGACGTTGTGTACGCCTTGTTTATACATGTTCTTGACGGCATTACTTCCGCCGCCACCCACACCAATAACCTTGATAATATTCTGTGAAAGGTCTTTCGGTGATTGGGGAAAGTCGAAAGGCATTCTATCAGTTGTTTCCATTATATTCTTTTTTGAACGTAAAAGTAGTGCAAGAAATTATAGTGGCAATACATAGACAAGGCTTGTTTATGATGTTTGTTCAGGAGAAAAACATTATCTTTGTTGGCAAGAATCTACTATTATGATAAAGGAATATACAATCAGAGGAATTTCGGAGTCTTGGCTGAACCAGCTGGGGATGATGGTTTATGTAGAAACCGAATTCAATGAACCGGTCAATCTCATTATCAAACGATATTATGATGAAATCAGTAAATGGTGTACGGAGAATGAACTGATATTTCTTTACATTCCAAAATTCTATAATTTATGTGGTTATGGATGGATTCATTATATGACTGGAAAGAAATCTTGGGAATTACCTTTCGAGTCTACATCTATTGTGTTGAAACATTCACTGCCCGAAGCTTCATTCCTGCAAATAAAGGGCCCATCATTTTTGTTTACGGGTAAGGCCGGCGATGATGTTTCTTCTTTTCTGATAGATGAAAAAGATATAGAGAAATCGATTGTAGATATCTTGGGTAATTACCAACTTGGTTCTGTATCATTAATCGAGCAAGAATTGTTCGTTGACACTTTGGAGCGTTTGCGTTGTTTGTTCCGAGCTAAAGAAATGGATGAGCGGATTAAAAGGAGAACTGAAGACGACGAAAAATGCTTAAGCAAACAAGAAGTAGAGGACGAACAATGCAGATTCCGGATTAAGTATAAAAAAGCGGTTTCTTCAAAGTTATCTTCTTACATCAATAATATACTTGATGAAAATGATGATAGGGAGTTGGAAGAAGAAGATAGCATTGATATGCACCTTTACCAAGAAGCCTTGGATGCACTTGTG
Source organism: uncultured Faecalibacterium sp. (assembly GCA_964649475.1). Classification (GTDB taxonomy): domain Bacteria; phylum Bacillota; class Clostridia; order Oscillospirales; family Ruminococcaceae; genus UBA1762. The sequence continues at coordinate 571 of CAZYRD010000189.1, read as the reverse complement.
GAGTTGTTGAGAAGAGGATATAGCAAAGAAACTATTTGTGCTATGCTAACTCCGATGCAAGAGTTGAGCCCGATTCATATCACAAAAGATTATCGGATTGAATTACCTCTTTATCATAAAGAAATCGAATTGCCCCCTATACAAAAGGCTCTATATATATTGTTCTTAAAACATCCGGAAGGCATTTACTTCAAGGAACTCTCTGATTATGAAGATGAACTATATTACATCTATCGTAAATTAGCAATTCGTGGTGTGAAAGCAAAGCATATAGAAAGTATTAATGAACTAGTCAATCCGCTAAGTAATTCCATCAACGAAAAGTGTAGTATCATCAAAAAACGTATATTGGCTATCCTTGATGATAGTTTGGCTAAACATTACTACATCAGTGGTGGAAAAGGAGAGATAAAGAAGGTTGACATCAATCCTGATATGATAGTTTGGGAGTGATTGAAACCAAATTAACATTGTTAGAAGTAATATAACCGTCTTTGTTAATTCTTGTAAATTCGACAGTTGTAACTGCCGAATTATTCTGCTCAAGCAAATGCCATCCTTCGTAAAAGGT
>CAZYRD010000188.1:0-4894 GCA_964649475.1 uncultured Faecalibacterium sp. | reverse complement strand
CGCTCCGCAAAGGTGGTCGTGTATTTTTTCTTGATAGCTTTTTCTGCCATGGGGGGTCTCCTTTCTGGTATTACCAATGTTTATGGTATTTATACTATAACAATTCAAAAAATCACTGTCAATAAGAGCTGTCCATTTTTGGCGCTTTGTTAAAAGCCGACTATTGACAATATTCCAAAATCACCGTAAAATAAAAACGATGGAAACTGGTATTACCAGATGTGTTTACGCGGAGGTGCACCATGGGGTTTGATAAAATACAAACCGTTTCGCTGACGGATCTTTTCGTACAGCAGGTGGAAAATATGATCCTTTCCGGTGAATTGGCCGTGGGAGAGCAGCTGCCGCCGGCGCGGGAGCTTTCGGCCCGCATGGGGGTAAGCCGGCCGGTGATCACTGCGGGTCTTATCGAACTGGAAAAGCTCGGCTTTGTGGAGATCGTGCCGCGCAAAGGGGCCTTTGTGTGCGATTACCGCCGCACCGGTACCATCGAAACGCTGATCGCCATTATGCGGTACAACGGCGGGATCATGCGCAAAAACGAGGTGGCGTCGCTTCTGCAGGTGCGTCAGGTGCTGGAACAGCTGTGCATGCGGCTGGTGATCGAAAGGGCGACGGACGAACAGTTTGCTGCAGTTGCCCCGTATCTGGAAGCCATTGACAGCGCTGCTTTGCCGGAGGATGCGGCGGAAGCGGTGTATGCGTTTCACCATGAGCTTGCCGTGCTCAGCGGCAACATGCTGCTGCCGTTGCTGTACCACTCCTTCCGGCTGGAAAGCATCCACCTGTGGAGCTGGTTTATCCGGCAGTTCGGCAAGCACCGGATGTATGAGATCAAGCTTGGGCTGTATAAGGCTCTGCTCAACCGGGACGTGGAAACGGCAACAGCCGAGCCCGGCGAGTATCCGGGGGAGCTCTGGTGGCGTGAATAAAGGGGAATAACCGACTTCAGTCGGAAGGTTTTGGGTCAATCGGTGGATCGGTCCCTGAAAGGAACAAGGAGGGCTGTGATGTTGCATATCATGCGTGAACCGGATCGTACCCGTGCTTTGGGCGTCAATGCGCTGGCTTTCCGTTTGCCGCAGAACGGCCGCTTTTACATGGTGGACGCAGACTGCGTCGGTATTCTGGGAAAAGAGATCCCGTGGGAGCTGAACCGCCAGTGGCTGAAGCTGCTGGCCGCCAGCGGTACGCCGCTGTTTGTGTCGGCTCAGCCGTCCGCGCTGACGGACGGGATGAAGGAAGAGTTGCGTCAGGCGTGGGCGCAGAACGCGGTGCAGACGGATGTGGCTGAACCTTTGGATTGGATGTACAACACGACGCCGGAGAAATGGAAGATCAACGGCGAACCGACCGAGTTTGACTGGACGATGGACTATTGGGCGCCATGCTTTGGGAAAAAACGCAGGTGTGCGGATTTGGTTGAAACGCAGATGTGCTGAATCAAGCGACAGAACGGCAAAAGGATGCAAAAAAACGGAGCTGCCTTCATTCAGGCGGCTCCGTTTTTGGTGCTGCGGCAAACGATAAAACAGTGCTGTGGGAAAGTACGGATCAATACTCGCCCTTGGCGATCTCCTGCGCGTTCAGCAGCTTCAGCGCGCTGCTGGAACCCAGCCGATCCGCACCGAGTGCAAGGAATTTTTCCATATCCCCGACGCTGTGAATGCCGCCGGCGGCTTTGACCTTGCAGCGGCCCGCAACACAGCGCACAAACAGCTCAACGTCCTCAAAGGTGGCGCCGCCGGTGGAAAAACCGGTGCTGGTTTTGATGTAATCGGCGCCTGCTTCGCATACCAGATCGCACATCTTTTTCTTTTCCGCGTCGGTAAGCAGGCAGGTCTCGATGATGACTTTGAGGATATTGTCACCGATCGCCTGCTTGATGGCGGCGATCTCATCGCGTACAAAATCGTATTCGCCGTTTTTCAGCCGGCCGATGGCGATGACCATATCCACCTCCACGGCGCCGTCGGCGATGGCCTGACGGGCTTCAAAAACCTTGGCGGCGGTGCTCATGGCGCCCAGAGGAAAACCGACAACGGTGCAGATGTTGACGGGCAGGGCGTTTTCGCGGATGTAGGCGGCAGCCTGTGCAATATAACCGCTGTTGATGCAGATGGAGGCGGTACGGTCGGCAGCGGCTTCGTCGATCAGCTTTTGAATCTGCGGCCATGTGGCGTCTGCTTTCAGCAAAGTGTGGTCAACGTGGCAGGTGATCTCCTGACGGGTCATGGTCGTGTTCTCCTTTGTGTATTACGTGATGTGCAGAAAATGTGCGGTCAAACGCAGCTGCTGCCGGAATGCCCGGACCGACAGTGCGGATCGTGTACAGTATAGCATGTTTTTTCGTGTTCAACAATACGGTGACTTTGGCAAAGCTGCAAAAACGGGCGGCCGGATACATATCTATTGAAAAAAGAACGGGAGGCGTTGCGATATGGGATATGCGCTGCTGCTCAGTTTGCTGGCAGGATTGTTTACGGCTGTCGGAGGGGCGGCTGCCCTGCTGTTTCCACCAAAAGAAACGGTCATTGCTGCCGGGATGGGTTTTGCCGGAGGCGTTATGGTCACGGTTTCGCTGGGCGATCTTATGCCGGAGGCCGTTGCCTGTTACCGTACCGTGGCGCCGCCCGTTCCGGCGGCCTGCATGACAATGAGCCTGTTTGTTCTGGGGATCCTTGCGGCATTGCTGCTGGAGGGCTGTCTGCCCAAAGACGAAGAGCTGTATGGCAGAAAACAAGATGCCGGAACGGCAGGGAAAGATAGGCCGGAAGAAAAGGCCGGTTTGAAAACGGCGGCTCTGCACAGTGCCATGGTCACGATGGCGGTGGTGGTGCTGCACAATCTGCCGGAAGGCGTTCTGACGCTGTTTTCCGGCTTTGTGGACCGCCGCATGGGACTTACGGTGGCGCTGGCCATCGGTATGCACAATTTTCCCGAGGGGATCGTTATTGCCGCACCGGTGCTGTATGCTACCGGAAGCCGCAGCAAGGCCTTTGGGGCGGCGGTGCTTTCGGGTTTGGCGGAACCGCTGGGGGCAGTGCTGGCGTTTTTCTGCCTGCGGCGTATGCTCAGCCCGCTGTTTTTGAACGGATTGCTTTGCGGGGTTGCGGGCATGATGTGTGCGGTCAGCTGGAAGGAACTGTTTGCGCTGGGGTATCAGGCAAAGCCTTTGGCCTGTGCGATGGGGGCACTGGTGGGCAGCGTTGTGATGTGCATGGGTATTTATTGCATTTCGTGAAAAATTGTGATATGCTTAACTAACATATAAAAAAATTTGAAATGCGGGGCAGGTGAGAGCGTGAAAAAGAATTTCTGGCGTTTGGCGCTGGTGATGCTTATAGCGCTTTTGCTGGCAGGCTGCGGTGCGGGCGCGGCAGCGGATGATCTTGGTGCAGCGCTGCTGCGGGCGCCGGAACTGTCAGAGCAGCAGATACAGCTGCAGAAGACGGTCACCGAATATCTCGGCGAAAGCATCGTGCTGAAATACCCCATGAATACAGAAAGCTCCACCCCGTATTTCTGGTGGGATGCGGACGGCGACGGTACGCAGGAGCTGATTGTTCTGTACCAGAATACGGCAAAAAGCAAAAATGTGCAGCTGGCTGTAATGAAGCAGAATGACAGAGGCTGGTATGCCGCCCACATGGATGTGGAGGGCGTCGGCGGCGACGTGGACGGTGTGCGGAGCATCCGCCTTGCAGACGGACACGAATATCTGCTTGCGGGATATCAGGACTCTACCGGGCAGGACTGGACGGTCTGTCTGTACCGCTGGCAGAACGGAGCGCTGCAGGAGTGCGCACGACTGTTGTGTCAGCAGTATACGACGGTTTCGCTGGAGGGCGATGCAGCCGAACAGCTGGTGATGGTGCAGTACAGCGAAATGTACGGCAACCTGCAGCTGCGTGTGTACGGAGCGCCGAAGACGCCGGATTCGGCCGAAGTGCTGGAGGAGTGGTCTTCCACCATTCTGGACTCCCGCTTTGCGCGGTGTTTGTTTTTACAGCCAAGCATACCGGAAAAGGGCGCGCTGACGCTGGTGATGGATTTCATGGACGCTTCCGGCAACAGTCTCGGCGAGGTCATGACCTACCAGAACGGACGGTTCGTCCGTTGTTATACGGAGGATGGCAGCAACATACCGAACTTCACGGCAAGGCCTTTTCAGGGGCTTTTGCCGTCGGATCAGAACGGCGACGGCAGTCTGGAGCTTCCGCGTGTGGAAACGCAGGTGTTTGGCGGTACATTTGTCCGCTTCTATTTCATCTCGTGGTATCAGATCTCCGGCGGAGAGACTCTTTTGCGGGAGTATTGCCTTGCGGATATGCAGGAGGGTTATCTGCTGACACTGCCGGAAAGCTGGCACGGTAAGGTGATGCTGCAGGCAGACGGCGGCGGAGTGTGGTCGCTGCGCTACATCGAAAACGGGATCCGCCGCGCGTGGTTCTGCCTTGCGGACGAACAGCCGGACAGCGGTTATCAAAGCATCGGCGATCTGGGTTCGCAGCGGATGTACATCCAGTTCCCGGAGCAGACGGCCATGGAGGACCGCTTCGTCATTATAAATGGTCTGCAGCCGCTGTATTGGTAAGATAATATGTTGTGAAGAAACGTACCTGCGCAGGCGTGTGCCTGCGGGGTGGGACGGCGCTGTATGGTCGGCGCCAAAGAACGGAAGAAAGGAGCGGCCCCGTATAAATGCGGGCGACTGTATCATGAAAAGGATCCTTGTTGTAGAAGATGAGACTGCCATCCGGGAAGTGATCGCGCTCAATCTGAAAATGGCGGAATATGAAGTGGAGGCTGCAGCCTCTGCGGAAGAAGCGCTGGCTGTTATTGCAGCGGGAGGCGAATTTGATGTGGCCATTCTGGATATCATGCTGCCCGG
>CAZYRD010000187.1:0-4913 GCA_964649475.1 uncultured Faecalibacterium sp. | reverse complement strand
GTCTTGCCGCCGCCGGACGGGCCGACCAGTGCCAGTGTGGCACCTTTTTTCACGTTCAGCGTAATGCCGCGCAGCACTTCCTTGCTGTCGTTGTAGGCAAACTCCACATTTTCCAGCGCCAGCTCGCCGCGTACGTTCTCCAGCGGCTTTGCGTCGGGGGCGTCCTGCTCGGGCTCCTCGTCCATGACCTCAAGAAAACGCTTGAAGCCGGTGACGCCGTTCTGGAAGGACTCCATGAAGTTGATGAGGGTGGTGACGGGGCCGATGAACTGGTTGACGGAGATGATGAAGGTGGAGTAATCGCCGAAGCTGATGTCGCCCAGATACAGGAACACACCGCCCGCCACCAGCACGATGACGTTGAATACGTCGGTGACAAAGCTGGTGGAGGAATGGAAGCGCGCCATGGCGATGTAGGATTTTTTGCGGGCCTTGATGTAGTTGCCGTTGCCCACCTCAAACTTATCCAGCTCCTTTTCGGCGTTGGTAAAGGCCTTGGTGACGCGAATGCCGGAAACGCTGCTTTCCACCGCGGCGTTGATCTCGCCGGTGGACTTGCGGCTTTCGGTAAAGGCTTCGGTCATCTGCTTGCGGCACACCAGTGAGACCACCACAAGGATGGGCACGCAGGCGAAGATGATGAGCGTCAGGCGCCAGTCGATGGTGCACAGATAGATAAAGGAACCGACGATCATGATGCTGCTGATCAGCAGGTTTTCGGGGCCGTGGTGGGCAAGCTCGCTGACCTCAAACAGGTCGCTGGTCATGCGGGTCATGATCTTGCCGGTCTCGTGGTCGTCGAAGTAGGAGCAGGGCAGCTTCTGCAGATGGTTGAACAGGTCGCGGCGCATCTGTGCCTGCATGCCCACGCCGATCATATGGCCCTGATACTGCACAAAATGGCGCAGCGCATAGCGCAGCACGTACAGCGCCATCAGCAGAATGCCGCCCCACACCACGGCACGGATGTGCTGGTGGGGGATGAAATCGTTGAGCATCCGGTTGTTGATGATGGGGTACATAAGGCCGATGACGGACACCAGCAGGCTTGCGCCCATATCCGCCGCCAGCATCCAGCCGTGCGGCTTGTAATAGACTAAAAAGCGTTTCAGCATGGGTTTTACTTTCTCCTTTCCCCTCAAACCGTGCGGTACACGGTATATGTGATGCACATTCTGCAACACTTTAGCTATATATGAACATGGAATATTATACCTCTTTGCCGCAAAAGCGTCAAGTTTCGCACCCGTGTTTTCTTTACCCGTTTGCAGGGAAAAATGAATGTCGACCTTTCCGGCTGAAAGTACAGTGGAGGAAGAACGCGGTGGTATAAAAACAGGCCGCCGGGTTTTCCCGACGGTCTGTTTTGAAAATACAAATTTATTTCGTCAGTGAACTGATGCCGATGGGCGGCATATCCGTGGTGAGGGTCAGCTCCAGCCGCTGAAAAGCGCCGTTCTCCGGACGCAGCACCGTGACGGTGTACTCCGTTTGCGTCAGTTGGTTTTTGTACAGGCGGTAGCTGTCGGCGCCGCGGCATTCCATGCCGTCAAAGGCGATGATGATGTCGCCCACCCGCAGTACTTCGTGGCCTTCTTCGGCATAGCCGGTGACCAGTACGCCGTAGTCGATGCCGGTCCCGTCGATCTGCGCAAGGAACATGCGGGCCGAGGCGATGTAGTCCGCCGCGTGTTTATCTGTGGCGGAAAGCCGGTTGTACAGAAAATCCAGCGCGTCGTTGGCGTCGTCGTACATCAGGCAGTTCTTCATGGAAAGGAACGCGAACCACAGCTCGTCCGGCGTCATGTGCGAGGTGGCAGCCAGCGCCAGACGTGCCTTGTAGCAGAGATCCTCGTTGGCGGCGTACAGCCCGGCGGCTTCGGCGGCCTCCGCTTCGGCAAGCCCCTGACTTTTGTAATACGCGGTGGCCTCGGCCAGACGCTCGTCCGGGGGCTGTGCTTCATAGTCCACCAGCTTCTGCGCGGCGGTAACGGAATAGCCGGAAACTTCCGCGTAGTTGTAGATCTGCAGGGCCTGCTCCGTGGTGTAGCCTATGGCGGAAAACACAAAAACGTACTCCGCCTGCCCGTCGGCGTAGCCCTGCTTCACCAGCTCCACAATGGCCTCGGCGTCGGCGCGGGCATATCCGCGGGCCATGTATTGCTGTACCAGCGTTTCCGCCTCCTGTGCGGCGGCCAGATTGGAGCTGCCCACGATGCTGCTCAGCTCGGCGGAGGCGCTCTCCATGTTGTGATAACACTCGTCCATGGCCTGCTCCAGCGCGTCAAAATCGTCGCTCCAGTTTACGGCGCGCAGCGGAATGCGCTCCAGCGCCGGCAGCGTGGCGCCCCAAAAGCTTTCCAGCGCGCCTTCATCGGTGATGGGCAGCAGCATCTGGTTGGCTGCGTAGGCGTAGTATTGCAGAGTGTTTTCCAGTGTGGTGCGGTACAGGCCGATGGTCTTGAGCTTGTCACTGTCGGAGAGCAGGAACTCCGGCGAAACCAGCTGTCGGATGTAGTCCAGATCGTTCAGCGCGGATGTGCGCAGGGCTTCCAGCCCGTCGTACATGGCGGTGAATTCCGCGGTGGAAAAAGGCGACTCCGTCAGCTGCTGCAAAAACAGCTCGGAGGGCGCCGCGGTTTCCAGCGGGGCGTTTTCGATGGTGCTGCGGCAGACGGCAAAGGCGTCGTCCAGTGCGGCGGTCTCCGCCGCCGCGGTGGTAAGATAGCGTTCGGCGGCGTCGTAGGCGTCCAGCCCGGCGTCCGCAAGAGTGTTGTAGTACGTCAGCGCAAGACCGGTATGGTACAGGGCCTCTTCGGTAAGGTTTCGCTCGGCGGCGGTGCGGGGATAAACTTTGTTTACGTTTTTGTAAATGGCTGTGCCGCCCGCAACGGCGCCCAGCAGCACAAGCAGTGCCAGCAGAAACGGCAGCGTTTTGCGCAGCAGGTTGCTCTGGCGGATCTTCTGAAAAAGACCGGGCTTCGTCAGCAGAAACTGCTGCAGCTTCTGGATGAAGGCGTCAAAGAACTGCGAGTTTGCCTCGATGCCGTTTTTGTACACCAGCGGCTGCAGAGAGGGCGGCAGCGTTTCGGGAAAAGTGAACCCCCGCAGCAGAACGGGCACGATGTTCTTGTTGCGCGAAAGCGCGTATTCCACCTCGCGCCGCACCCAGTCGTCATCGTTGACGCAGCGATCCAGCGCTCCCGGCGAAAGGATCAGGATGAAATCCCGGCATTCGTCGATCTCGGTGTACAGCATGGTGTTGAAATCGCCGTTGCGCAGCGTTTCCACATCAAAAAACACGTTGTAGCCCAGCTCGGTCAGCCGGTCGCGGATAATTTTGGCGGTGTATTCGCCGCCGTCCCGCCGGTAGGAGATAAAAACGTCTTTTCTGTCCTTTGCTTTCACAGACAACACCCTTTTACTATATGATATTGTCAGTATACGACGAAAAGACGAAGATTGCAACCATGTGGCGGCAGTGCGGCCCAAAAAAAGAAAGCCCGTCTGCGCACAGACAGGCTTTCAGTATGTAAGAGGGGCGATCAGGTGTCGTAGTTGACGACCTCGGGCGGGACCTCCAGCGTGGTGGGGTCGGCCAGATAGTGGCGCAGGCGGCGGAAAGCAAGCGCGAAGTAACTGCCGGAGGCAATGCGCTCGTCCATGACGACGCCGATGGGCATACAGCGCTCGAAGATCACTTCGCCGTGGTGCATTTTGGGAACCAGACGGGGGTTGCCCATGGCCATGCCGACGCTGGTGGTGCCGAACTCGTATACGTGGTGGAAGATATGGTTGGTACGGATGCTGGCCAGATTGGTGATTAGCAGGCTGCAGTGGAAGGGGCTGAAATCCACCACCATTTTGGGCAGGATGTTGTGGCGGTCCATCCATTTGATAAGCGGTACGCCGAAGCGCAGCAGACCGGGCAGGCTGGTGAAGAATTTGACCAGCTTTTCGGTACCGTTGTCCTGTACCGTGCGGTTTTCTTCGATGTAGTGTGTCAGCTTTTCCGCCACCTCAAAAATGGTATCGGTCAGTTCAAAGGTGATCTTGGACATGGTGCCGTGGTTTTCCATGCTGCCGTCCTTCAGCACCACCATGCCCACCTTGAAATCCTTGTGGGCATACGGTTCCTTATTCATGACAAAGCGGTTCAGGCCGGGGAACTCTGCCACAGTACGGGTGTAGGCGGCCAGAATAACAGCCAGGTGGGACAGGTTGTGCCCGCGGCGCTTGGCATCTTTCAAATATTCCTTGATGGGGTCCAGCGGGATGTCGATGGTGATCATGTTCATCGCGTCATAGCGCTTGTCCATAACATGACAGGCCACATGGTACATGGGGTCGACATTTTTCAGATGAATACCATCAGGACGTTTCATAGGCAACTCCTTTTATGACACACCGCAGATACGGCGGTTCACAGATTGTTAATAAATTTTCTTTTTTATTTTACACAATCTGCCATCAAATTGCAATATTTTTGTTCGGATTGTTTTGCAAAAACCTGAATTTGTACAAAAAAGCCGCCTTTTTCGGGCGGGGTCCGAAAAACAGTTAAAGCCAAGCTGCACTTGCAACTTGGCTTTTTCGTTATTCGCACTATATAGCAGGCTGCTATTTACAGAAGCGCGCCCATGTGCCTGTACGATAGATTGTGATTTAGCCGTGCTTAATGTTCCGCATCGTCCTGCGCTTTTAATAGTGCATTGGCCAAAGAAACATTGCCGCGCTTGGCATAAAAAGCGGCTGATATCAGGCCTTCACAAGGCTTTGATTCTACTTGGTAAACATTTACAACTATGCCATCTTTTTTATATTGACCTAACGGCTTGTTGTTATCGCCCATAAGAAGCAAAAGTTCATAATAATCTAAATAAAAATAGCGGCAAAGAGTGATAATCTCTCTG
>CAZYRD010000186.1:0-4925 GCA_964649475.1 uncultured Faecalibacterium sp. | reverse complement strand
GACAGGATCGTAAGCGTCACACCTGCACCACGGGATGCATCACCCATCACCAGAAGAATTCCCTCTTCTGACCGGATGTCACAGCAAAGCAGTGCGTCACTAAGGTTGTAGATGGCTTTCTGCCGCATATCCTCCGTTGAATACAATATCACAGCGTCATCATAAACAACAAGCAGTTCATCTTTTTCGCGGTATGCCATCGAAAGGATCAGGCTGTCCTCTCTTTTCAAAGCATTGTGCTCGCCCTGTGCATCCACAAGATACAGTTTGGAATGCAGCGTGCCGCCGCCGGAATACAAACAGCCGACCGCGATCTGTTTGCCGTTATCGGAAAACACAGCGCTGACCGGATACTCCTCCGCACAATACCACGAGAACATCTCATCCATGGCATCGTTATAGACCGTCATCTGCGCCAGATAGCTGTCGCTTTGGGTCACCACCGCAAAATTACCGCCGGGGCTCATTGCTGCAAACTGTATGGCGTTATCTGTAGTCAGCGTGCCGTAGCTGCGGCTGCGGCCTTCAACCCGAAGCTCACGTCCGCCCTGATTATATACGCAAAACCTTGTTTTTCCAACCACAAGCCCCGGTCTTGCATATCCGTGCTGAAAGCTTCGCAAGGCGCTTCCGGTATCGGAATAAACACTCACTTCTCTTTCGTCCATCAGCACACTGGCGGCAGTCATAGCTTCGGCCCGCGTTTCGGCATCCATCGCCAACGCCACTGGAAAACCCGTACCGGTACGAAACCGCAGCTCCAGGGTTTCCAATGCATCACTGACCCGCGTTACATATAAACTGCCAATGCCGGTAAGCCAGACCAGTAACACTACCAGAAGCAGACACAGCACCACGGCAGCCCGGATTTTTTTCATTCGCTTTTTCCGGCGTATTTTTTCCAGATGTGCCGTATCCAGCACTCTCTCCCTCAATGCTGTCCCCCCTTTTCTGTCGCACATATTGCTTTTGCAATCAATAACAAATTACAGAACCAACGGCTGCGCCGCAGGCTCTTCTCCCCGGCGAAACCCATCCATGTCATAAAATACTCTGTCCAGAAACAATCCTTGCGCCGGTGCTTTCGGTCCTGCGGCGGAACGTTCTGCCGCTGCAATGATCGTTGGCATGGCATCTGCCCGCATGCGGCCCGTGCCGATCTCCACCAAAGTCCCCACCAGAATACGGACCATGTTGTACAGATAGCCGTCAGCACAAATGGTAAACAGAAAATCATCGCCCTGTTTCTCCACCCGGAAATCAAAGACGGTACGCACCGTGTCGATGATTTTGCTGCCGCCGCTCATAAAACTGGCAAAGTCATGCGTTCCCACCACAGCCGCAGCTGCGCGCTGCATGGGTTCCAGCGCAAGCGGCGCACCAAGCCGCCAGCAGAGGCCCTCCGAAAACGGACTGGACACCTGCGAATTGTGCAGCCGATATACGTATTGTTTTGCAACAGAACTGTACCGTGCGTGAAAATCATCCGGAACGATCTGCGCTAACAAAACCCGGATATCCGCCGGCAGATGCGCATTGAGCGCAAGCGGCAGCTTGCACATCGGGATTCCGGAATCCACACGAAAGCTGACACAATACCGCAGCGCATGCACACCGCTGTCTGTACGGCTGCAGCCCTTTACATCCACACGGGAGCCAAATACGCGTTCGATCGCATCCTGAAATACAGTACATACGCCAAGGGCGTTTTCCTGCACCTGAAAACCATGGTACTGTGTACCGCGAAAGGCCATCGTGACCAAGATATTGGGCATGATTCGCCTCCTTTAAAACGGCAGCCAGCGGGTGGCGATCAGCACCAGCATCATACCGCAGAACACCAGCGTGCTGACAACGTCCTGCGCCGTCACATGCAGCTGCTTCATACGGGTGCGTCCGTCGCCGCCGTGATAGCAGCGGCATTCCATCGCCATAGCAAGCTCGTCCGCACGGCGGAACGAGGAAATAAAAAGCGGGATCAAAACAGGGATCAGCGCCTTTACGCGCTGCAGAAGGCTTCCTGTGTCCAGATCGGCGCCGCGCGCCTTCTGTGCGTTCATGATTTTTTCCGTCTCTTCGATCAGCGTCGGAATGAACCGCAGTGCAATGGTCATCATCATGGCCAGCTCGTGCACCGGCAGCCGCAGAACAGCCAGAGGCCGCAGCAGCCGCTCGACCGCATCCGTCAGTACGATAGGGCTGGTGGTATAGGTGAGCAGTGAGGAACCGGCGATCAGGCACAGAATGCGCAGCATCATGGTGATTGCGTAATAAATTCCCTCTTTGCTGATTTTGATGATCCAGAGCTGGAAGATCGGTTCACCGGCGGCGAAAAACAGGTTCAGGATCGCCGTAAACAGAATGATAGGCAGCAGCGGCTTCATGCTGCGGGTCAGAACCTTCAAGGGTATCTTCGCCAGCAGATACAAAAGTAATACCACCGCAAAAGCAAGTACCATACCTGAAATATTCGGCACGGCAAACAGCACGATGATATACGCAAGCGTCAGCACCAGCTTGATACGGGGATCCAGTCTGTGAACCGGCGATTCGCCCGGAAAATGCTGGCCGATGGTAACATCTCTCAGCATCCGGAAGCCCCCCTTTCCTCCAGAGCACGGCGAATGGTCTTTACCGCATAGGGGATGGTGTAAACATCCGAGGTGATATCGATCCCCATTGCGCGCAGCTGCATGAAGATCTGCGTCACCTGCGGTACGCTCAGGCCCATCTGCATCAGTTCTTCCGCTCTTGCAAACACGTTTTCCGTCGTGTCATACATGGCGACCGTGCCGTCCTGCAGCACCAGAACCTTATCCGCAAATTTGGCAATATCCTCCATGGAATGGCTGACCAGAATGACGCTGGAGCCGCTTTCCCGGTGATACTCCTTCACCTGACCGAGGATCATCTCGCGTCCTTCCGGGTCCAGGCCGGCGGCGGGTTCATCCAGTACCAGCACGCGGGGCTGCATGGCGATAACGCCCGCAATGGCCACACGGCGCTTCTGTCCGCCGGAAAGCTCAAACGGAGATTTTTCCAGCCAGCTTTGTGCCACACCACAGAAATCGGCGGCGCGCAGCACACGGCGGCGCACCTCGTCTGCATCCAGTCCCATATTCGTCGGACCGTAGGCAATATCCTTGTATACGGTTTCCTCGAAAAGCTGATATTCGGGATACTGGAACACCAGACCTACCATAAACCGGAACCTGCGGATCTCCTTGGGATTTGCCCACATATCCTGTCCGTCAATCAAAATGCGGCCGGACGTAGGCTTGTTCAGACCGTTAAAATGTGTGATAAGTGTACTTTTACCACAGCCGGTCGGCCCGATGATACCGACAAAGTCGCCTTCTTCAACGGAAAAGCTGACGTCATGCAGCGCCCGTGTGGCGTCCGGCATGCCCGCACCGTAAATATATTCCAGATTTTCTACTTGAATGATCGACATTGATTTTCCTCAACTGTTCGATAAGATGGTTCGTTGATTTTCTTGCCCGCTTTATACGGTTTTCCCCTGCAGAAGCTGCGCCAGCATGGTGACACATTCCTCGGTGGAGATGATATCCGTCGGCACGGGCACCCCGGCCTCTTTCAGCGCCAGACACAGCTCCTGTGCCTGCGGCACATCCAGTCGCAGAGAGCGCAGCTCCTGCGCGCGGGTAAACACCTCTTTGGGCGTGCCGTTCATCACGACCTCGCCTGCGCTCATCACCAGTACCCGATCGGCAAGCGCCGCCTCTTCCATATAATGCGTGATCATAACGACCGTGATGCCATACTCCCGGTTGAGCCGCCGCACGGTGTCCATGACCTGTGAACGGCCGCGGGGATCCAGCATTGCCGTCGCCTCGTCCAGCACCAGACAATCCGGCCGCATGGCAATGACGCCCGCAATGGCAACGCGCTGCTTCTGTCCGCCGGAAAGCTTGTGCGGCCCCTTGGTACGATGCTTATAAATTCCTGCAAGCTGCATGGCTTCATCCACGCGGACACGCATCTCCTGCGGCGGAACACCCAGATTTTCCAGCGCAAAGGCAACGTCTTCCTCCACCACAGTGGCGACGATCTGGTTATCCGGATTCTGAAAGACCATGCCGACCTTCTGCCGAATGTCCAACAGCTTCTCCTCGTCTGCCGTGTTCATGTCCTCCACAAGGACGGTGCCCGTCTGCGGCAGAAGAATGGCATTGAAATGCTTGGCCAGCGTGCTTTTTCCGCAGCCGTTTGCCCCCAGCACCGCCACCAGCTCACCGCGGCGAACCTCGCAGGAAACATTTTTCAAAACGGGCGCCGCTTCCTCATCATAGGAGAATGTGATATTCTCCGCCTTTAACATAGTCTCATTATTCATGTCGCACTCCAAATCGCGGTACTTCCGCAGGGCAGCACGCCGCCCGTTGTGGTGACCGGCAAACCGATCTCATCGCAGGTGACATGTCCGCCAAAGCGCGGCACGATGCGTTCCTGCAGAATATACTGCATCACCGAAGGGCTGATGCCGGCTGTATAGCTGTTGACCGCAAAGAACAGCGGTTTTTCACTGAGCACTGCAGCACACTGTCCGATCAGATCATCAATACACTCTTCCAGCTTCCAGATCTCCCCGCCGGGCCCGCGGCCGTAACTGGGCGGATCCATGATGACACCTTCATAGAAGCTGCCGCGGCGCTGCTCACGCGCCACAAACTTGGCGCAATCGTCCACGATCCAGCGGATGGGACGATCGGCAAGGCCGCTGGCCTGCGCATTCTCCTTGCCCCAGGCCACCATACCCTTGCTTGCGTCCACATGACAGACGCTTGCGCCCGCCGCAGCGCAGGCAAGCGTTGCACCACCGGTATAGCCAAACAGGTTCAGCACGCGTACCGGCCGCTGAGCCGCCGTTATCACATCACGATAATGATCCCAATTCACGCCCT
>CAZYRD010000185.1:0-4957 GCA_964649475.1 uncultured Faecalibacterium sp. | reverse complement strand
TGACGCTGGAATGCGGCATCCGTTTTCTGACGGACTATCTGGACGGCGACCACTACTTCCGCATCCGATACCCCGAGCACAACCTTGACCGCTGCCGCACGCAGTTCAAGCTGGTGGCCGACATGGAGCGCGACTGGGACGCCATGAACGCCATTGTGGCAGAATATTGCTGAAAAACACCACCGCGCAGATGCTGGCCCAAACCGTCGGATCGGCGCAAAACCGGTCGAAATCCCGCAATTATTAAGAAAAATTAAGAAACTCCGTCGTTAGATTTAACAGTTCGTTCACGGTTTTTTCATTCACTTTTCCTGCACCGGTGGTACAATAAACGTGCAGGGACGGGATGATCCGCAACGTTTCGCCCCTGACATGATTCCTCCTCACACCAATAATACCCTCAAAAGGGCAGGCGCGCCGGGTCCGCAACCGGCGCGCCTGTTCTTTTTTTGCGCGGCGCGGGGATTTTTTCAAAAAATCCCGCAGGGGGGCTTGGCGGCAAAAACACCGATGTGGTATACTGCAGTTGAACGACTGCGCCCGCCGCGGCGCACAGCAAAAAGGAGGAATGATCCATGGAAAAAACCAGTCTGCCGCTGCTGCATCACCGCATGCTTGCAAAACATATGTCGCCCGCGCTGCGTTACACCGGCGGCGCATGGGACGCCCACCGCGCCCGCTGCACCGAAAAGCTGCGCGAGCTGCTGGGCATGGACGGCTTTGCCGCCTGCGACCCGGAGCTGACCGTCACGGAGGACGTTGCGCAGGGCGGCTGCCGGCGCATCCATTTTACCGTACAGACCGAGCCCGGCTACCTTGCCCACGCCGACCTGCTGCTGCCCCAAAGCCAGAGCGCACCCCTGCCGCTGTGCTGCTGCCTGCAGGGCCACAGCAAAGGGGCGCACATCTCGCTCGGCATGCCCAAATACCCCGGCGATGAAGAGACCATCCGCGGCGGCGACCGGGATTTTGCCGTGCGCGCCGTTGCCGAAGGCTACGCCGCGCTGGCCATTGAGCAGCGCGCCTTCGGCGTATGCGGCGGCACCGAAAACGGCCCCGCCTGTGCCGAGCCCGCCCGCACCGCCATTCTGATGGGGCGCACCCTGATCGGCGAGCGCGTGTGGGACGTCAGCCGCGTGCTGGACGCCGCGCTGGCGCAGTTCGGTGCGTACATCACCATGGAAAACAGCGTGCTGATGGGCAACAGCGGCGGCGGCACCGCCACATGGTACACCGCGTGTCTCGAGCACCGTTTTGCCGCCTTTATGCCCAGCTGTGCGGTGTGCACCTTCCGCGATTCCATCATGGCGATGGAGCACTGCCCCTGCAACTATGTGCCCGGCATGATGAAATGGTTCGACATGGGCGACATGGCCGCCATGATCGCCCCGAAGAAGCTGGTGATCGTCTGCGGAAAGGACGACCCCATCTTCCCGCTGCCCGGCGTACAGGAGACCTGGGGCATCGTGCAGAAGCTGTACGCCGCCGCCGGTACGCCGGACGCCTGCCGGCTGGTCATCGGCGAGGGCAGCCACCGCTTTTACGCCGACGACGCCTGGCCCGTGCTGAAAGCGCTGCTTGCGCAGTGAACCGGCCGCTGACGCGCGGAAAACGCAGACCTTTGAGCTGGCGGCCGACGGCACATGCGGGCTGACCGTCACCGCCGGAACAAGCCCCTGCAGCGTCATGCTGCACTGCACCGCCACAGACTGAAAGCCGCGGCAGCAGCCGCTTTTACACCGACAACGCCTGCCCCGCGCCAAAAGCCCTGCCGGGACAGCGGGATGCCGGTTTTATCAACGCATGCAATATAGAAACGTGATAGGATCAAGGAGTACTAAAAGGGACCACACCGGACCGGAGGATTTTTGCATGAGCCGCAATCTGATCGTCTATTTTTCCCGCCCGGGCGAAAACTACTCGCCGGAGGGCCTTGTCAGGCTGCGCATCGGATACACCGCCTACGCCGCCAGCGTGGTCGAAAGCCTTGCCGGGGGCGACGTGTTCCGCATTGACATGGCCGAGCCCTACCCCGAGGAATACGCCGCCTGCTGCGACGCCGCCAGGGCACATCTGGAGCAGAACGCCCGCCCCGCGCTGGCCCGCTGGCCGGAGCCAGGCGTGGTGGAGGAGTGCCGCACGCTGATCTTATGCTACCCCAACTACTGGGGCACCGCGCCCATGCCGGTGCTGAGCTTTCTGGAAGCCTGCGACTGGAGCGGCCGCACCATTCTGCCGCTGTGCACCCACGGGGGCGGCGGCGCGGGCCGCAGCGCCGCGGACATTGCCGCGGCAGCCCCCGGCGCCGAGGTGAAAGAGCCCCTTGCCCTGCCCGGGCACGAGGCCGCCGGCGCAAAGCTGGATATCCAGCTCTGGCTGAGCATGCACGGCGTGCGCATGGAGGAGGAATAAAGCGCAGACCCGCCCGCACGCATCCGCTTTTTTCACCGCTGACAGGAGGACCGACCGCCATGAACATCTCCTTTCCCGCCTTTGTTTCCTCGGACGCCGAACTGAACACCACCTACGATTACCGCTGCGGGCTTTACCGGCGGCATGTGAAGGCCACACCTGCCGGACATGTGATCACGGAGTTTCTGCCGGATGTGCCGTGGGCCGGCATTTACAACACCATCAGCTGCGCCGCCGGGCATCATTTGCGGGACGGCCGCTGGATGCACCAGCTCTCCGTGCCGGAGGAGTACGCTGCGTTCTGGTGCGCGGAGGGCGACCCCCGTCTTTACAGCTTTGCCCTTGCCGACAGCGTTCTTGCGCTTGCTTCGGTCACCGGCAATTTTGCCGCGGCGGACGCCCTGTACCCGAAGCTGGCCGAAATTCATCAGGCGTGGGACGACCACCGCACCGCCTGCGGTATGTACCGGCAGCTCTGCGATCGGGACGGAATGGAGTACTCCATTTCCGGAAACGGCATCCGGCCGACGATCAACTCGTACATGTATGCAGAAAAGCAGGCCCTCGCCATCCTTGCCGACCGTGCGCAGGACGCCTGCGCCGCACAGAATTACCGTCGCGGCGCCGAAGAGCTGCGCCGGCAGATCAACGACCGCCTGTGGAACGCCAGCACCGGAATGTACGGCGTACTTTCCGACAGCGGCGAACCGCAGAACGTCCGGGAGCTGATCGGTTATATTCCGTGGATCTACGGGATCCCCTGCGCCGGACGGGACGGCTGCTTCCGGAATCTGCTGGACCCCGCCTGTTTTCTTGCGCCGCACGGTCTGCGCACCGCCGACGCGTCCCATCCGGAGTACATGAAACCGTTTGACCACGAATGCCTTTGGAACGGCCCCGTCTGGCCCTTTGCCACCGCACAGGCGCTGACCGCCGTGATCGAATACCTGCACACGGCCGGTCAGCCGGTCATCACGCCGGACGAATTTATGCAGCTGTTCCTGGCCTACGCCCGTTCTCACCGGGATGAGGACGGAACGCCGTACCTGGACGAAAACATGCACCCCGACACGGGCGTCTGGCTGGCCAGACAGATCCTGCGGAGCTGGAACCGTTCCGAAACAGACGTCACAAGAGGCCGGCACTACAACCACTCCTCCTTTATCGATCTTGTCATGACGGGCGTCTGCGGCATACGCCCCGCACAGGACGACCGGCTGGTGATCCGCCCGCTGGGCACCGTTCTGGAGGCTTTTTCCGCCAAAGATATTCTTTACCACGGCCGCATGCTGCAGATCGACTGGGAGAAAAAGACCGGTCTGCGCGTTGCCGCAGAAGGCGCAGGGGAATACTTCCGCCCTGCCGCGGACGGCGAAGTGCCGGAAATTGCAATACAGCTTTGATCCTCCCCCAAAAACGCCGATACAATTTTGAACAGGTACAATTCATCAAAACGGAGGTCTTTCTTATGGAACACACCGGCTCCTTTCAAAAATACGGCGATGCGCCCGTGTTCGGCAGCATCGATACCGGCACAATGTTTGACGCCTATGTCTGGAAGCAGAACGGACGTCTGCGCATGGACGTTTCGTGGCGGCCGAAAAAGGCGCTTGCCGTCACTTTTTCCGATGACGGCATCCACTGGGAAGAGCCGGTCATCACGCTGGACTGCGAAAACCCCGCGGCGTGGGAAAACAACATCAACCGCAACTGCGTCATACCCGACCCCTCCGGCGACGGATACCTGATGTGGTATACCGGACAGTGGTGGGATGAGACGGGCGGAAGCTCCCGGATCGGCATTGCCCGCTCCGCCGACGGCATCCATTTCCAGCGGTTTCTTGACGACCCCGTTCTTGTTCCCGAAGCGGATTTCGAGGGCGAATCGGTGATGAATCCCTTTGTGATGTTTGAGAACGGAAGGTTCCGGATGTGGTACGCGGCCGGAGAGACCTACGAGCCGAACGTGATCTGCTATGCGGAATCCGCCGACGGCATCCACTGGCAAAAGCACAGCCGGAACCCCATTTTCCGCTGTGCACCGGAAAACGAATACGAGCAGAACCGCATCGGCGCCGTTCAGCTTCTGCGCGAAGAGGAAGGCTACCTTATGTTCTACATCGGCTACCGGGATATCAACACCGCCTGCATCTGCGCCGCACGCTCAAAGGACGGCATCTCCGGCTGGCAGCGCGTTGAGGAAAACCCGCTTGTCACCCCGACGCCCGGCACATGGGACGAGCACTCCTGCTACAAGCCCACGGTGGTCCGGGCCGAAGACGGCACCTACCACCTCTGGTACAACGGCCGCCGGGACGGTTTCGAATACATCGGCTACGCCACGGGAAAACTGAAATGACCGGCACAAAGCGGTTTTCGGCAAAAAATGCCGAAAACCGCTTGTACTTTGCCGCGGTTTGATGTATCATATTCTGGATAAGACGCTTTTTTGTCCTGCCGCTTTTTGCAGGGCGGAAGCCTTTGGATAACGAGTTTTTAAGAAGAGAGTATCATGATGCAATCCCGCACCCGTAACTGCGGCGAG
>CAZYRD010000184.1:0-4984 GCA_964649475.1 uncultured Faecalibacterium sp. | reverse complement strand
CCTTTTATATCATCTATACCTTCTGCGGCCTGACGGATGTGCTGGACGGCTGGTTTGCCCGCAGGTTTGACGCGGGCAGCGAGTTCGGCGCCAAGCTGGACAGCGTGGCAGACCTGCTGTTTTACGCCGTCATGCTCATCAGGCTTATGCCGGTGCTGTGGAAGCTGCTGCCCATCGGCTTCTGGTGCGGCGTGGGCGCGGTGGTGCTGCTGCGGCTGGCCAGCTACGGCGTCGCCGCCGTCAAATATCGCCGGTTTGCCTCGCAGCACACCTGGCTGAACAAGGTCACCGGCGCAGGCGTGTTCGGTGTTCCCTACGTGCTGGAGCTTTCCGCTGCGGTGTGGTACTGCTGCACCGTCTGCGTTATTTCCGCAGTCGGCACGCTGGAGGAGTTGTTCATCCATCTGCGCAGCCCGCAGTATCGCCCGGAGGTGCGCAGCATTGCACAGACCGGCAAGCGGGCCTGAGTATTTTTTATCAAAAATGAAAGAACACCGGAAAGCTTCTGCGGCTTTCCGGTGTTTTTGCATCTGTGATCTTGCGTGTCTGAAAAAGATGATGGGATCTCCGCAGAAGAGGGGCACAGCCGCAGATCTCTGCAAAAATACGGTCACAGCGGTTTTTCCAGCTCTTCCAGCCCGTTTTTTTCATTGATGCGTCCGCTGCGCACGAAGCCCAGCGCCTGCCAGAAGGGGATGGCTTCATCCGCCGTCAGGTACAGAACGGGCGCACCGCCCTTTTTTGCCGCTTTGGCGGCACGGTACACCAGTGCACGGGCAATGCCGCCGCCGCGGTGCTCCGGTGCGACATACAGCTCGCGGATGCAGCCCCAGCCGGGGTGGAAGCACCAGCTGCTTTCGGCGTGGTCGAGCTGATAATTGACAAAGCCCACCGGTCTGCCGCGGCGAAAGGCAAGCACCAGCGGCACGTCCGCGGCGGTCTCGGCGTAAATGTCCTCGGCAAGGCCGTCCGCCTGTGCATCGCTCAGCGGAAGATGCAGGTCCTCGCGGAAATACCGCGCCAGAAGATCCCGGAATGCGGGCAGGTCTTTTTCGCGGCAGGGGCGGATGATCGGTCTCATACAGTCACCTCGGATGACGGCGGTTCGATGGGATGAAAACGGCGGTTTCTGCGATTACTATACCGTGAAACGGCGGTTTCGTCAAGTACGGTGCCGCGCTGTCCGGCGGCGGCAGCGGCCGGCACGGCGGACGGACGCCCGCAGCCAAAAAGGGAAAAGAAACAGCTCTGCCGCCGGGCAGAGCTGTTCTGAAGCATCGCTTTTGGTAAAAGGTCCTTCCGCTATCAGCCTTTTTCCTGCATCTTGGCAAAGCACTCGCTGCAGTACACGGGGCGGTCCTCACGGGGCTCAAAGGGCACGCGGGCCTCTTTGCCGCAGGCGGCGCACACGGCAGTGTACAGGGTACGGGGGCCTTTGCCGGCATTTTTGCGGGCATCACGGCAGGCCTTGCAGCGCTGAGGCTCGTTGGTAAAGCCTTTTTCAGCGTAAAATTCCTGCTCGCCGGCAGAGAATACGAACTCGTTACCGCATTCCTTGCAAACCAAAGTCTTGTCTTCGTACATGATGGGTCTCCTCTTTTCTTTTTTTGCCCGCAAAAGGATGGCTGGGACCAAAACTACTGGGGGCATTTTTTATCCAAACAGGCGTTATAGCTCCCGCCTGTTTTTCAACTTTGCGCGCACCCGTGACAGGGCGTTGTCCACCGCTTTGGCGCTGATGCCCAGCTTCCGGGCGATGGTGCGGTAGTCGCATCCGTCCAGACGCAGCAGCAGCACGCGGCGTTCGGTGACGGTAAGGCCGGTGCGCAGAATACGCACCGTGGCACGGTACTGTTCGCGGTCCACCGCCTGCTGCTCCGGCCCGGGAATGGCATGGTGCTCATCCTCCAGCGGAACGGAAAGGTTCAGCGGCTGGTGTTTTTTGCGGCCGGCACGCAGCCGGGCGTCGGTAATGCCGTTGCGCACGCAGCGCATGGCGTAGCTTTCAAAGGAGACTCCGTTTTGCGGGCGGTAGCTTTCCATGGCGCGGAACAGGGCGATCAGCCCTTCCTGTTCGGCATCCTCCCGCTCCAGACCGGGTGTGATGTTGCCGGCGGCAATGCGGCGTATGGCCGGCAGCAGCCTGGCGATGATGGTAGCCTGCGCGGTCTCGTCACCCCGACGGGCCTGTTCCAGCAGATGGGGTGTGATGTTCATAAAGCAAAGACCTCGCCGCATACATCGTAGCTGTAAGAAAAAATATTTTTAATCTAGTACATTATACAAAATGTTTGTTAAAAAGTCAATAAAAGAGAATAAGTTGGACAAAGTTCGGCGTTTCGCACAGTGCGATTTTTGGATAATGGATAATTTGTACAAGGGGAAGCATATCCGAAAAAGCAAAAAACAAAAGGGGTGGGACAGATGCGAAAAAACGTGACAGGGAGGGACGGGCGGCAGAGGCGAAGAAAAGCCGCTGCGGCGCTTGCGGGGGTGCTGGTGCTGCTGGCTGCCGGCTGGCTTTTTTTACGCGATACGCAGGGGCGTGTGTCGCTGCACATGACGCGGCCGGCACAGCGGCGCATCGTGGCGGTGGACTCCGGCCACGGCGGCGCCGACACCGGCGCACAGGGGCTTGTGGACGAGACCACCGTCACGCAGGCCACGGCGGCAGCGCTGCTGGCCTTGTTGGAGGCGGACGGTGCCTTTGCTCCGGTGCAGATACATACCGACGACACCTCGCCCAGCCCGCAGCAGAGGGCGGCCGCGGCAGAGGAGGCGGGCGCCGAGCTGTTTCTTTCGCTGCATGCCAACAAGGACGGCTCGCCGGCCTCCGGAGGCTTTGAGTGCTACGCAGTGCCGCCAGGGCACGATCAGCATGAGGAAAGTCTTGCCTTTGCCCGCATGGTCTGCAGCCGGATGCAGGCGGCGGGGGCGCGCATCCGCGGGGTGGACGGGGTGCGCTACGCCTATTACCGCGGCGGAGCGAAGATGATGAAGGAATCGGAGGATACCACCGTGTACAGCTACCCCACCTTCGGGGTGCTGCAGCAGGCGTCCTGTCCGGCGGTGCTCATCGAGCAGTGCTTCATCAGCAACGCGGAGGATCTTGCCGCATGGGGCGATGCGGAGGGCTGCACCGCCGCCGCATACTGTTATTATCAGGCCATCTGCGATTATTTCGGCAGGCAGCCGCAGCCGCTTGAGGAACTGCTGTAAGGCTGGAAAAAAGTCATTTGGCAAGGCTGGAAAAAGTCATTGTGCCGTATTGAATTTCCGTTTCTTTCGTGCTATACTGACACGGAATACAGAACAACCATGACGCAAAACAAACCCGTACGGCACAAAACGAAGGGAAAACGGCTATGAAAATGTTGAAAAGAATACAGGGCGCCCGTTTTTTCACCCTGTTCAATTTCCATGACGAGCTCGCCCGCGGCCGCAGCTGCATGCTGCTGTCCTCGGCGCTGGTGTCCACCATCTCGTGGCTGACCACCGGTCTGTTTTACACCAGCTTTCTTATGGCCAACGGCATCGACATCGTCAACATCGGTATTCTGACCTTTGTACCGTTCATCGCCAACTGCTTCAGTATTTTTTCGCCCAGCATTCTGGAACGCTTTGCCAGACGGCGGGCGCTGCTGGCGGGCAGCCGCGTGACGTATTACGCGCTGAATATCCTTGCCATCACGGTGCTGCCGCTGTTTGTCAGCGATCCCGGCGTGAAAATGGTGCTGTTTGTGGTGCTGGTGTTTGCGGCAAACATCATCAACGCACTGTTTTCCAGCGGGTATTCGGTGTGGCAGGTGAATTTCATCCCGGAGGAGGTGCGCGCCGAGTATTTTTCCATCAACACAACGGTCACGGCCTTCATCGGCTGCGGTGCGGCGCTGGCCTCCAGCCTTGTGGCGGACGCACTGGCAGCCACGCCCTATCAGGATACCATCATCGTGATCTTCCGCTATGTGGCTTTTGCGCTGGCGATGGTGGATGTGGCCGTCATCTCCTCGCCCAAGGAGTACCCCTACAAAAAAAGCGGTGAGCTGCCCCGCCTGCGGGATATCGTCACCAAGCCGCTGCACCATAAAAAGTTCGCGCTGACCATGGCGCTGGTGTTTGTGTGGACCTTCTGCATCAATGCGCCGCTGTCCTCGCTGAACTATTATCTTATCAATGACGTGGGCGTCAGCTATTCGTTCGTTTACATCATCAATATGTTCTACCCCGTCATATTGCTGCTGTTCCTGCCGCTGGGCAAGCGCATCATCAAGCGGGCGGGATGGTTCCGGGCGTTTGCCATCGGCGGGCTGCTGTACTTCCCCACCAATCTGCTGTACTCCTGCGTGACGGCGGCCAACTTTACATGGCTGATGCCCACGGTGCGGCTGACGCAGCACCTGTTTGGTGTGGTGCTGAACGTGGCGTACGCCAATATGGTCTACATCAACCTGCCGGAGACCGACCAGACCAACTATGTGGCGTTCCATACGCTGGTGGTAAACATCGCCGGTTTTCTTGGCATGATGGCCGGCACCGGCTTTGTGGCGGCGTTCCCGGATATCGTTGTGAACGTTTTCGGACTGGAGTTCACCAATGTGCAGATGCTGCTGTGGGTCGAGGCGCTGGGCGATCTTCTGGTACCGCTGGCGGTGCTGAAGCTGCTGCCGAAACTGACGCCGGATGCTGTGGCAGACTGAGCCTTCCCCCGCCGAAAAGGACTGCCGCCGCCGATAAATGAAGAATTTGCCGCCAGAAGGTTGACAAAACCCGCAAAATGAGGTACACTGAATAAGCACGAAATTTGCGGGCGTGGCGGAATGGCAGACGCGCTGGTCTTAGGAACCAGTCCTATGGGTGCAGGTTCGAGCCCTGTCGCCCGCACCATGCTGTCCTGTGGTGTGTTCGCAAATAGGTGTACACAGTACAGGTCATTTGCCTCTGTAGCTCAGTTGGTAGAGCAGAGGACTGAAAATCCTCGTGTCGT
>CAZYRD010000183.1:0-4985 GCA_964649475.1 uncultured Faecalibacterium sp. | reverse complement strand
CTTTATCCTCTGCAAAGCGTACCATATTATCTGCCTCCTTTCGTTCCGCTGCGGAACTTTTCCATCCGGTAATGATTTTCCTCGTCCAGCGCCTTTTCTCCATTTTTGTAGCTGTAACCCAGCTTGCGGTAAAATTCCGCCGCGGTGATGGATGCCGGGATCTCGATGCGGTCGGCACGCAGAAAAAGCTCGTCCTGCTCCAGAGTCTGCACAATAAAGCGGCCGATGCCGTTTCCGTGCAGTTCCGGCAGCACGAAGATCGTCAGCAGAATGCTTTCCGTCGGGCTGCCCCAAAAGCTGGAAATGGCGCCGACGCCCACGATCTGCCGCCCGATGCAGAAAACATAGATGTTGGCATAGGCGGCCATGGCCCGAAGCCGGTTTTCATCATACTGTGCGGCCAGTTCCCGCATGGCGCTTTCGCCGTAATCCTGCGCGTTGACCTCCAGAAAATTTCTGCGGATCAGCTCCACAACCGCTCCGGCGTCCCGCTCCCGGTAGCGCCGCGCGGTCACCTCTCTGCCGTCTGCAAGCTTCATACAAATCGACCTTCCTTTCCTGTTTGCGGTATTTTGAACCATAAAAAACACACCGGACGCTTGCGGTGTCCGGTGTGTTTGTCTGTATACAGATACCTGATGGGGTGATGGAGAAGCAAAACCCGCGGCTTGCGAACCTTTCTGCACAGACACACCGGACCTGCCCGCTGCGGCTGTGCATCCGTTTGGAATGACAGTTACAGACAGGTAAGCCTGCAATACATGTACATGTTGTTCGCTGCAAAAAACAGGTTCCGCATAGTATGGCTCCTTTAGGTTTGTGTCTATTGTAGTTCCGGTGCGGGGATTTGTCAAGAGAAAACTCAAGATTTCAGACGGGAAATACGGCGGGCGGCGAGGATCGCTCAGTTGTCCTCGTATCCTACCAGAATGCCGCCGCTTTCGGCGTAAAAGCTGCACAGTGCGGTGCAGGGGGCGGTACGGATGTCGGCGTCCGGCCATTCCGCACGCAGCAGCGCCTCCAGTGCGGCTGCGGTGTCATCGGCCTGGCAGGGGGCAAGGCGGACTGCGCCGCCGTTGTAACCGGCAAGCTTCATCTCCTCCACGATGGTGGCCAGCGCTTTTTCTTCGCCGCGGCATTTGTGCAGCGGTTCCAGCGTGCCTTCGTCGCTGGCTTTGCCCACCAGACGGATGCCCAGAATGCCCGCCATTTTGGCGACCACCGGGCTGACGCGCCCGTTGCGGGCCAGATTGGTCAGCGATTTCAGCGCAAACAGCAGGTGGGTGCGTTTTGCGTAGGCATCCAGCATAGTACAAAGCTCTTCAAAGCCTTCACCGGCCTGAATGCCCGTGCACAGCGCTTCCATCTGCAGCAGAACCTCGGGGCCGACGGAAAGGGTATCCGCCACGTAAATGCGGGCTTCCGGATGCTTTTTGCGGTAGGCCTCCGCGGCCTGCACGGCGGCGGAATAGCTGCCGGAAAGGTTGCGCGTAATGGTAAAAACAAACAGGGTGTCCGCGCCTTCAAAGGCTTCCAGCCATTCGGCCACATTGGGGCAGGAGCTTCCGCTTTTGCCTTTGTAGCGCTGCAGATCGTCGATCATCCCATCCACGTCCAGCCCGGGGGCATCCGCATATTCTTTTTCGGCGGTGACGATTTTCAGCGGCACGCTGGTCAGTACTGCGCCGTTCATTTCAAATACATTGGCGGAGGAATCTGTAACGATCTTGTAATTCATAATACACTGCTCCCTGTCAAAAAGACGTATCGGTTATTAAATAACCGCTCATCTGGTATTTTAGCGCCATTTGTTCTGTAAGTCAAGAGGTTTTCAAAAACTTATCTGTTGGATTTGTTGACGTTTTTTGAATTTTAGCGTACAATAAGCAAAAGAGAGGATGATTTATTATGAAACAGGCTGCCAAAGAGGCGCTGACCGCGTCCATTGTGGAATTTCATCTGCCGCGATATGAGGAGATCCCCAACGTTGGGCTGTATCTGGAGCAAACGACAAAGTATATTGCCGAATACCTTGCTCCGCTGCAGGACGGCGCCATCACCCCGTCCATGATCAGCAACTACGTCAAAAAAGGGCTTGTGGCAAATCCGGTCAAAAAGCAGTATAATCGCGAACAGATCGCATACCTGATTTTTATTGCTGTGGCAAAATCTGTGGTATCCATGGAGGATATCCGTTTGCTTGTTCATTTGCAGCACCGGAGCTATTCGCCGCAGCGTGCCTACGACTACTTCTGCGAAGAGCTGCACAATGCGCTTTTTTATGTGTTTGGCCTGAAGGAGGAGCTGGAGAACGTCGGCGGAAAGAACACCGACGAAAAGCTTTTGCTTCGGACCGTGATCATTGCGGTCGCACACAAGGTGTACCTGGACAAATGCTTTGCCTTTATTCAGGAGGAGGAAGCGACTGTGCAGGCAGAAAAGAAATAACAGGAGGGCCACTATGTTCGTTGTGGAAAAACCGTCGCCGGAGCAGCTTTACCCGCAGCTTTGCGCTGACCTGCGCGCTCTGTGCGGGGGCGTCCCGCACCGCATTGCCAATCTGGCCAACGCCAGTGCGCTGTTGGCGCAGTATCTGGAGCAGATCAACTGGGTCGGCTTTTATCTGATGGAGGACGGTCGGCTGGTGCTGGGGCCGTTTCAGGGAAAGCCCGCCTGCATTGAAATTGCGGTGGGCAGGGGGGTCTGCGGTACGGCTGTCGCCCGTGATGCGGTGGTGCGCGTGCCGGATGTGCATGCGTTTCCGGGGCACATCGCCTGTGACGACGCCTCCCGGTCCGAGATCGTGCTGCCGCTGCATAAGGACGGCAGGCTGATCGGTGTGCTGGATATTGACAGCCCCGTTGCGGAACGCTTTACCGCCGCGGATGAGGAAGGTCTGCGGCAGGCGGTGGCTGTGCTGGAGGATTTTGCACTGTAAACGGTATCATTGCGCTCAAACAGGGAACACTGTGTGCGTTCCCTGTTTATTTTTTTACTTTAATCGGTTTTTGAAAAACTCTTGACATAATTAAAATAACGACATATAATAGTGACAGATAAAATAAAAGGTGGTGCTATTATGAGCGATGCTGTGCTGCACGGGGGAGAGATGTCCGGTGCTCAATTTCATGTGAAGGATCCCATCAGCGCATTGACGCATTTTATCGCGTTTGCGGCTGCCATCAGTGCAACGCCGCCGCTGCTGGTGCATGCTGCGCTGAACGGCGCCGGTTTTGCCGCGCTGGCAAGCCTGAGCGTATTTATGCTGAGCATGGTGCTGCTGTACGGGGCGTCCAGTGCGTATCATACGTTTCAGCTTTCCTCCCGTGGCATTTACCGGCTGAAAAAGCTGGATCATACCATGATCTTTTTCCTTATTGCCGGATCCTATACGCCGGTATGTGTCATCAGTCTGGGTGATGCCGCAGGGCTGCGGCTGCTGGCGTTGGTGTGGAGCCTTGCGGCGGCAGGGGCGGTGTTCAAGCTGTGCTGGGTCGGGTGCCCCAAGTGGGTATCCTCGGTTATTTATATCGCCATGGGCTGGTGCTGCCTGACCGCTATGCCCGCCATTACGGCGGCGCTTAGCACCGGCGGGTTTCTGTGGCTGTTGGCGGGCGGTGTGGTGTACACGGCGGGCGGCGTCATTTATGCGCTGAAACCAAAGCAAAGCCGCCTCCGTGCATTTGGCCCGCACGAGCTGTTCCACGTGTTCATTATGGGCGGAAGCCTGTGCCATTATATTTTTATGTACTGGTTTGTGGCGTGACCACCGCGCGATAAAGTGAAAATACGATGCCGTTGCAAAACAAACACCCGGGCAGCCGCTGTGACCTCCCGGGTGTTTTGCTGTGTTTTTTTGTGCGTCAAGCGTTAATCTGCTTTGCGTTTGCGGCTTTTGATGAGGATCACAATGACCAGAGCCGCCGCAGCAGCACCGATGGCAACAACCGTATATACGCTGCCGGTGTTTTCGGCCGGAAGAGCGGCAGCGCCGCTTTCCGGCGTCGCTTCGGCATCGGGCTTTGCGCTGTTTTCGGAGGATTCCGGTTCCTGCGTTCCGGGAGCGGATTCGCTGTCAGCGGATGGTGTCGGCTGCTCCGCTCCGGTGGAGGCTGCATCCTCTTCGGTGGGAAGATCAGCATTGGCTGCGGAGTCATCCGGCAAAGCGACAGCCTCCTTCACGTCCGCCGGGCTGTAATGCCCGCAAACCGTACAGTTGCCGTCGGCGCCATGGCTGTGCGGGGCGTATTCGTCCTTTGCGCCGCAGGTGCTGCATTCGTACCAGTGGTGCGTGGTATCTTTTACCATGGTCAAAATCCAGCTGTGGCTGTGAACCTTGGTTTCCTCTTCGGCGGCGCTGTCGGCTTTCAAACGTTTGCCGCAATCGTCGCAGTGGTTGTTGTTATCCGCGTCTGCGTGGCTGTCGCGCAGTTCACCGTACGCGGCACCGCAGGCATCGCAAACAGCCTTGTCGGCACAGGTGGCGGTGCCGCCGGTGTGGCTGCAGGTGTATTGACATTCTTCACACACGCCGTCCAGCCAGTGGTGGTTTTCCTCGGCAACAACGTCCGCGCTGCAGCAGGTGTAGGCGCCGCTGTGCTTTTCGGCGCTTTGCGTCCAGACGACGGTGCCGGTATGGTTGTCTGCGTCAACCTCACCGTACGCCGTGTTGCAGGTGACGCATACGGCCTTGGCGGTGCAGGTGGCGGTGCCGCCGGTGTGGCTGCAGGTGTATTGACATTCTTCACACACGCCGTCCAGCCAGTGGTGGTTTTCCTCGGCAACAACGTCCGCGCTGCAGCAGGTGTAGGCGCCGCTGTGCTTTTCGGCGCTTTGCGTCCAGACGACGGTGCCGGTATGGTTGCTTGCGTCAACCTCACTGTACGCCGTGTTGCAGGTGACGCATACGGCCTTGTCGGTGCAGGTGGCGGTGCCGCCGGTGTGGACACAGGGATACTGGCACTCCTCGCACACGCCGTCCAGCC
>CAZYRD010000182.1:0-4995 GCA_964649475.1 uncultured Faecalibacterium sp. | reverse complement strand
GGAGGTGGAGCACGGTCAGCCGCTGCCCATGAGCGGGGAAGAGGACGTTGCCGCCCGCAAGCAGATCGTCTGCACCTCCAACGGCCAGCAGTTCGGTCTGTACACCACCCGTATGATCCGCGGCGACCGCTATAAGTATATCTGGAACCTCACCGATGTGGATGAGTTCTACGATCTGGAGACCGACCCCGGCGAAAAGGTGAACCTCATCGCTGAGCCGGAGCATCAGGAGCGGATCGCGCAGATGCGCAGGGATCTCTTTGCCGAACTGAAGAGCCACGGTGACCGTTTTGTCGGCAGCGAGTGGATCCGGCGCCAGCTGCTGGAGGGCAAAAAGCATCTCGGCGCATCCTTTCAGTAAATTTTGTTGATACCCTTTGCAAAGAGACCGGCTGCGGCTGGTCTCTTTTGCTTGCCGGAATATTTTTTGTGCTGCGCCGGTATGGAAAATGATTGAATCCTTGCCGGAAGGGCGGTATAATAGAGAGGAAAAAGAGGGCCGGGCCCTGAGTTGGGTTGCCGGTAAAACGACCGGCAGGAGGGTGGATTATGTTTGAAACGATGACGCTGGAAGAGCTTGTGCGTCCGCAGGGGCACGACTGCACCTGCGGCAGGCATCATGTCTGCGCGCTGGATTATTTGAAAATCGGCCGCGGCACCATTGCGTGCGTGGCGGATATGGTGGCGGCGCTGGGCAAAAAACGGCCTTTCGTCGTCTGCGACGCCAACACTTATAAAGTGGCGGGCGAAAAGGTCTGTGCCCTGCTGACACAGGCGGGCGTGGAGCACATCTGCTATGTCATTCCCGGCAGGGGCGAGCGCATTCTGCCCTCCGAATGGGAAGTGGGCAGCGTGGTGATGCATTTCGATCCCCGCTGCGATATGCTGCTGGGCGTCGGTTCCGGCGTCATCAATGATATCTGCAAGGTGGTGGCACAGGCTGTGGGCGTGCCTTCTGCTATTGTGGGTACGGCGCCCTCTATGGACGGCTACGCCTCCAACTCCGCCTCCATGGAACGCGACGGCGTCAAGGTCTCGCTGTACACCGGCGCGCCCAGGGGGATCCTGCTGGACTCCGAAATTCTTGCGCAGGCCCCCATGCGCATGCTGTGGGCCGGTCTTGGCGACATGGTGGCAAAGTACGTTGCCATTTGCGAATGGCGCGTGTCCGCCATGGTATGTGATGACCCGTACTGCGAAAACATCGCCCGGATGATGCGCTCCGCCGTGAAAACGATCGTGGGCGTGGCCGACCGCATCCCCGCCCGTGACCCGGACGCCATCCAGTCCGTTGCCGAAGGTCTTGTGCTGGCCGGCATCGCCATGGCCTATGCCAATATCTCCCGCCCGGCCTCCGGACTGGAACATTACTTCTCTCACATGTGGGAGATCATGGCGTTGGAAAAAGGCGAAGTGTCTGACCTGCACGGTATTCAGGTAGGCGTGGGCACCATGCTCTGCCTGAAAATGTACGAAAAGATCCTGCGCGAGATCACCCCGGACCGTGCAAAGGCCGAAGCGCATATGGCGGCCTTTGACCGCGCTGCGTGGGAGGCGCAGGTCCGCCGGATCTTCGGCCATGCGGCGGAGGAGATCATCGCCATCGAGGACAGAACAAAGAAAAACTCCCCCGTGCGCCATGCGCAGCGTCTGGAAAATATCATCGCCCACTGGGAGGATATTCTGGACTGCATCCGTCAGGAGCTGCCCGCGTATGAGGCGCTGCACCGCGTGCTGGCCGCCACCGGCATGCCGCTGACCCCGGCGGAGCTGGGGCTTTCCGCACAGCAGGTGGTGGACGCCTTTGTCGGCGCGCGGGATATCCGCGACAAGTACCTGTTCTGCTCGCTGCTGTGGGATCTTGGCCTGACGGACGAATTTGCCGCATGGCTGCGGCAGGAAACGGAAAACTGATCCGCGATAAAAAGCAAAACAGGGAAACTGCGCGGACGCGGCTGCACGGATGTGCAGAGAAAAAAGGTGAATGATATGCACAAGGCAATGCTTTCCGCTTCGATGATGTGCGCGCCCCAGTGGGTCGGCGCGGACAAGGTGATCGAAGAGCTGCACGCGGGCGGTGTGGAGCTGCTGCACGCGGACGTGATGGACGGCGAATTTGTACCCAACTTTATGCTGGGCACCGACGGCATCACCCAGCTGCGCAAACTCAGCCCCATGCCGCTGGATATCCATATGATGATCGAACGGCCCGAAGAAAAACTGCACTGGTTCAACCTGCAGCCGGGCGAGTGGGTCTCCATCCATGCCGAAAGCACCCACCATCTGCAGCGGGCGCTTACCCGCGTGCGGGATTTCGGCGCAAAGCCCATGGTGGCGCTCAGCCCCGCCACGCCCATTTTTATGATCGAGGACGTGCTGCCGGATGTGGACGGCGTGCTGGTGATGACGGTAAACCCCGGTTTTGCGGGGCAGAAGATGGTGCCGCAGACGCTGAATAAGATCTCCCGCCTGCGCAGCTGGCTGGATGAGACCGGTTACGGGCATCTGCGTATCGAGGTGGACGGCAACGTCAGCTTCGAAAACGCAAAAAAGATGCGCGCCGCCGGTGCGGATATCTTTGTGTGCGGCACGGCGAGTATTTTCAATAAGGAAGGCACGCGCGCCGGCAACATCGCCCGTGTACGCGCCGGTGTGACGCAGGAATAAACCGCAGCGAAGGACGGTGAAGTCCCATGAAAACGGTGATCGGTCTGGACTATGGCACGCAGGCGGCCCGTGCGGTGCTGGTGGATGCTGCCGCCGGTGACGTGCTGTGCAGCCACAGCGTGCGCTATCCCCACGGTGTGATGGAGGGCTCGCTTGCCTGCGCACAGGATTACGATGACGCCCTGCTGGAACTGCTTTCGGCAGTAACGCCTCCGCAGTACCGCAGCACGGTGGCGGGCATCTGTGTGGACGCCACCTCGCTGACGCTGGTGCCGGTGGCGGCGGACGGCCGCGTGCTGGCACAGCTGCCGCAGTTTGCCGGACGGGAACAGGCGCAGATCAAGCTGTGGAAGCGTCACGCCGCGCAGCCGCAGGCGGAGGAAGCGCTGCAGCTGGCCCGCACCCGGAGAGAAAGTTTTCTGGGCCGTACCGGCGGCACCATATCTTCGGAGTGGACACTGCCCAAGCTGCTGGAGATCCGCGACTGCGATCCGGAGGTGTACGCGCATCTGGATCTGGCGTTTGACCTGTGCGAGTATCTGACGTGGCGTCTGACCGGGCGCATCATCCGCAGCGTCGGTTCCATGAGTTATAAGGGGCTTTGGGCAAAGGATCTGGGCTTCCCGTCGGAGGGGTTCCTCAACGGGCTGCGTCCGGGCTTTGCGGCGGAGTACGCCCGCCTGCTGCGGGGTGAGGTACTGGGTCCCGGCATGTGTGCGGGATATCTGAAGCCGGAGCTCTGCCGTCGGCTGGGCATAACGCAGGAGGTGGCGGTGGCCGCCGGTGTGCTGGACGGTCACACGGCGCTGGTATCGCTGGGGTGTCTTTCCTCCGGCGATGCGGCCCTTGTGCTGGGCACAAGCAATGTGCTCACCATCCAGAACGCGTGGCTGCGGGAGATCGGGGGCATCTGCGGCATAGCGGCGGACGGTCTTGCGCCCGGGGTGTACGGCATCGACTCCGGTCAGGCCTGCACCGGCGATATGCTGGAGTGGTACATGGAAAACGCCCTGCCGGTCTCTGTCTGGCGCGAGGCACAGGAAAAAGGCGTTTCACCCCATGCGGTGCTGATGGAACGCATCACACAGCCGTGGAACTGCCGCCTTACCGCTGCCGACTGGTGGAACGGCAGCCGCAACGCCCCTTGTGATCTGGGGCTGCGCGGTGCGCTGACGGGGCTTTCGCTGGACACCCGCCCGCAGGACATCTATCTCGCGCTGCTGCAGGCCATCGTCTGCGGCACGCAGGAGATCATCGAAACCTGTGCGGCCTGCGGTGTATATATCACCCGGCTGCGTGCTGCGGGAGGCATTGCGGGCAAAAATCCGGTGCTGATGCAAAGCTATGCCGACCTTCTGGGCCGCCCCATCGAAGTGGGGCAGGTGGCGGAAGGCCCGGCCGTCGGTTCGGCAGTGTATGCGGCGGTGGCCGCGGGCCTGTACGCCACGCCGGTGGAAGCGTATGAGCATATCGGCGTGCGGGAGTTTGTCACCTATGTGCCGGACGAGGCGCACCGTGCCGAATATGAAGAGATCCGTCGGCGCAACCACGCGCTGCGAAAAAGCATCGCCGCCCTTGGCTGATGAGCTGCGCCGGTTTGTGCTGTCCGTGCAAACCGGTTTTACTCAAAAAATTCACAAATTTTGGAAACAGGGTATTGACAAATCCGTCCGGCGGGACTATTATATATGAAGTGGTTAGCGTATGCTAATTGCAGACAGCAGGTAACCGGAGAGGTCGGGTGACAGATATGGAACTGACAAATGCACAGGAAGGCGTGGAGTACATCGTTCAGCGCATCGAAACGGATGATGAGGAACTGGATGCATTTCTGTTCTCTCTTGGGTGTTACAGCGGCGAGCCGATCACCGTGGTATCCCGCCGTCGGGGCAGCTGTGTGGTGTCCATCAAGGACGGCCGCTACAACATCGACGAGCAGCTGGCAGCCGCTATCATCGTCTGAGACACTTTTAAATAAAAAACGATGAAAGTCGTTTTTTTTAGCCCGGTGGTTAGCTTTTGCTAACTGTACGAAAAACGGTACAAAAACCTTGCGGTTTTTTATAAATCAAACAGTCGTAACCGAAACAACAGGAGGAGGTTCCATCATGAGAATTGCTTTCGCTGGCAACCCCAACAGCGGCAAAACCACCATGTACAACGCTCTGACCGGCCGCAACGAAAAGGTCGGCAACTGGGCGGGCGTTACCGTGGACAAAAAAGAGGCCCCCATCAAGAAGGTCTACGCCGGTGACGAAGAGCTGATCGCCGTCGACCTGCCCGGCGCATACTCCATGTCTCCCTTCACTTCCGAAGAGAGCATCACCA
>CAZYRD010000181.1:0-5041 GCA_964649475.1 uncultured Faecalibacterium sp. | reverse complement strand
GTTTGGCCGCTGCTTTCGATGATGCCGCTGCCGTCCATGGCCTCCCATCGGCCTGCGGGCAGATAGACGCTGCGCTGCCGCGCGCCGTATTCCGTCACCGGCGCGACAAGGTAATCGCTGCCGAACATGTACTGGTCGGCGACATCCCATGCGGCCTCGTCCTTCGGGAAGGCGAAGAACATGCCGCGGATCATAGGCAGGCCCTGCGTTTCGGCCTCTTTGGCGGTTTTGACGATGTACTCCTTCATTCCCTCGCGGATGCCCAAATATTTGAGGAAAATGCGGTAGTTTTCTTCACCATAGCTCCACAGCTCGTTGGGGGCGCCGGAGGGGCAGATGCCGCCGCCGTGGTCCTTATCCGTCACCAGCACCCCTCGGCTGGGCTGGCGGTCGCCGTGCATGCGCAGCACCGGCGTGAACACTGCCCACTGATACCAGCGGACAAGCAGCTCACGAAAGACGGGATCGTTGATATTGCCGCCTTCGAAGCCGCCGGTGTCGGAGATCCAGTACGGAATGCCCGCCACGCCCATATTGATGCCGTTGGCGACCTGCTTTTTCATCTGGTCAAAACTGCAATCGATATCGCCGGACCAAATCAGCGCGCCGTATTTGGGGCTGCCCACCCATGCGCAGCGAACAAGGCTGAGGATATCCTTTGTGCCGTCAGCTTTCAGGCCTTCGTACACGCCCTGTGTCAGCATACGGGGATACAGATTACCCACCTGCAGACCGGGTCCCAGATGGTAGCGGTACAGGTCGCGGTGATAGAAGGAATACTCCGGTTCTGCCACATCCAGCCAGAACATATCGATACCGTATTTGCCGTAATTCTTTTTCAGTACGTCGGAGGCAAATTTGCGGGCGTCCGGATTGGTGGCATCGTAAAAATATTCATTGCCCATGAATTTCATGGCATAGGAAAAGCCCCGGTCGGCGGAAACCAGGTAACCGTTTTCGTTATAGGTCCGGAAGTTTTTGCTTTTTTCGTCCACTGTGGGCCAGACGGAGACCATCAGCCGGGTACCGTAGGACTTCAGCTCATCCACCATGGCCTGCGGGTCGGGCCAGTATTCGGGGTCGAAGTCCCAGTCGCCCTGATAGTCCCAGTGGAAGAAATCGATGACGATCACATCCAGCGGAATGCCACGGCGGTGGTATTCGCGGGCGACCCCCAGCAGCTCATCCTGCGTGCGGTAGCGCAACTTGCACTGCCACAGCCCCAGCAGCGATTCGGGCAGCTCGGTGGGGCGACCGGTAACCGCTGTGTATTTTTCCAGAATGGCGGCAGGAGTATCCGCTGCGCAGACCCAATAATCCACCTTCTGCGTGGAATCGGCCTTCCACTGGGTACCGTTTTCGGCAAAGACAGCTGTGCCGACGGCGGGATTGTTCCACAAAAAGCCGTACCCACGGCTGGAGACAAAGAACGGGATCGAGATCTGGGAATTACGGTGAGCGAGCTCCAGCATACATCCCTTGCGGTCGTATTTTGCAATGCGGTACTGGCCCATGCCGTGGATCTTTTCGCCGTCATAGGCGCGGAACTGTACCGTCGCCGCAAAACCCTCTGCGCCGAGAACGGGACTGTAGGTTCTGGCAGCGGAGCCGTAATGAGGGAAGAAGGGCTCCTCCTCAAACAGCAGCTTTTCGCCGGCGAAGAATGCGAGATGGGTGCCGGTGATCACACAGCACACACCGGAATTTTCGATGGACGCGCTGCTTTCACCTTCGGCAGGCAAATGGATGACCACATTCCCCGCTGCGGGGTTTTCCAGTGCCCATGGTTCCTCGGGTATATTGCCATAGGGCACGGCGCATACGCGCAGGCCCCCACCCCATGCCTCCACACGGACGGTCTCGTGGCCGTTCTTCAGGACAAGTGCTCTATCCGTACAGGTGATCATATCAATTTACCTCCGTCAGTGATTTTCAAACCTATTTTAATCTTATATTGTTTTAGCTTGGCACGCAAAGCACTGCGTGATATAATATGATCATAGATTAAGATTTTGGGGTAACTGAATATGATTTTTTACGAATCGACCCGCACGGATCCGGTCGGCGGTAGTTATCACCAGTGGAAGCCGGATCTGGCTTTCGGCGCGCATCTGCACAACAGCTTTGAGTTTCTGTATGTGTATGAGGGCAGCTTCGACATCACCGTAGACGGGATGGAATCCCACATCGCTGCCGGACAGGCGATCCTGATCTTCCCGAACCAGATCCATTCCGGGTTCACCTCTGCGCACTCAAAAACGTATCTGTGCATTTTTCACAACAGTCTGGCGGGCGAATACTATCACAGCATCCGCAATGCGGCGGCGACGAATCCGGTATTTGATATTACGGATGAAGCCCTTGTCCGGAACATTGCCGAAGCCGATGGCTCCCGCTGGCAGCTGAAGGCCGGGCTGTATGCGATGATCGCCGTTTTTGACCGGTGCTGCGGCCCGTACCTTCCCAGGCAAAGCCGTGTTGCCGAGCGCATCGGGCAACTCCTGATGTTCATTTCGGATCATCACACCGAAGCCATCACCATGCGCGACGCCGCTGTCCGGATGGGCTACGATCACCACTATCTGTCCAATCTGCTGCAAAAACAGCTGAATACGACCTTCCGCTCGCTGCTGAACGAGTATCGGATCTCCCACGCCAAATATCTGCTGACCGCCACAGACGCCACGGTGGCCACGGTGGCGCAGGAAGCCGGATACGACTCGCTCTGTTCCTTCAACCGGAATTTTCGCGCGCTTACGGGAATGACGCCAACGGAATATCGGCAGCAGCACTGTAAAAACAGCACCATGTAACAGGAGAGGGAGAAAAAAATGTTATACGTTGCAAGACACGGCCAGACCACATGGAATGTCGCACGGAAGGTGTGCGGCATCACGGATGCGGAGCTGACCGAGACCGGCCGCGAACAGGCCGCCGCACTGGCGGAAAAAGCCGCCGGCAAAAAGCTGGAGCTTATCCTCACCTCGCCGCTGTGCCGTGCGGTGGAGACCGGACGCATCGTCGCCAAAAAATGCGGCGTACCCATCCGGACAGAACCACGGCTTATTGAACAGAACTACGGTATTTTTGAGGGCGCCGATATGACGGACCCGGATTTTCTGGAAAACAAGCGCAATTTTGCGTTCCGCTATCCCGGCGGTGAATCCCACATGCTGACGGCGCACCGGGTCTACGGCCTGCTGGACGAGCTGAAAGCCGAATACGGCCAAAAAAACATTCTGCTCATCTGCCACGGCGGCGTATGCCGGGTGATCCGCAGCTATTTTACCGATATGACAAACGACGAGTTTTTCCATTACCGTCCCGACAACGCCGCCATGGAAGAATACGAATGGTGACCGCACAGCGGCCGCCGCGCAGCAAAGGAGAACAGCATGAAGGTATACGGAAGTGACATCTGCATCGACTGCAGGAATTACAAGGCGATCCGGCAAAAGCGCGGCTTTGAAGCCGAGTACATCAACATCACCGAAAGCACCCTGAACATGCGGGAGTTTCTGGAAATGCGGGATCTTGACCCTGTGTTCGCCCCGGTGCGGGAGCGCCACAGTATCGGCATTCCGCTGTTTGTGCGCGAGGACGGCGCCAAAACGCTGGATATCGACGAAGCGCTGGCCTGGCTTGGTCTGCCCCCGGTGAAGGAGGACGAGATCGAGGAGAAGCGCTTTGTCTGCGGCGCAAACGGGTGCAAGTGATCTGCTCACCCGCCGAAGTCTCCCGCGAAAAAACCACAACAGCAATTCCGAGGTAAAAACAAACATGAAAGTCGATCTGCATATTCACTCAACGTTCTCCGACAGTTCCCGCTCGCCGGAGGAGATCGTAACACTTGCCAAAGAAAGAAAGGTTTCGCTCATCTCCGTTTGCGATCACTGCACGATCCGCGCATATGATACACTGCCGCAGCTTTGTCACGAAAACGGCATCACCTGCGTTACCGGCGTCGAGCTGAACATTCTGTGGCACGGTGAAGAGCTCCACATGCTCGCTTATAATTTCGACATCTCCAACAAACCTTTTCTCGAACTTATCAACAGACAATCACAGTCCATAGAATGCGAATACATTGTATATAACATGAGCCGCGATTATCCCGGGATGTCACTGGAAGATTATCGTTCTTTTGCATATCCTGCAGAAAAGGGCGGTTGGAAATATCTGCACTATGCTGTGGCCAGGGGCGCCGCCAGAGATTACGAAGAAGCCAACGCCACCATTTACGCCAGATACTCCGCTCAAAACCATCTGTCAGGCCTTGGTCAGTGCAGCATGACAGATTTCTGCAGGCTGGTCAGGCAGGCCGACGGAGTTCCTGTCCTTGCACATCCGGGTTATCTGTACGAGGAAGCGCCCGACCGCTTCACCGATATACTGCGCGAAATGCAGAGCTGCGGCGTGGAAGGCATCGAGTGCTATTACCCCTCCCATTCCAAAGCGTTTACAAACCTTTGCGTTGATTTCTGCCGGAAGAACGATATGCGGATCACCGCCGGCTGTGACTGCCATGGCGAGTTTGACAAAAGTGAAGGGTTCACGATCGGCGCATTGGATGTATCGCCCGCAATGCTCGATTTGAAAGGCATTGTTTGACATTGTTCTCTGTTCGCACGGTGCGTTCATCGCCGGAAATTCTTCCTGCAGATTCTTGCCAAATCTGATTTGTTTATATATAATAAAATTGAAAAAGCGGCTTTGCAACAGGCTGCCGTAAAACAACAGGGAGGATACGATCATGGCAGAACTTTTTCCGCGCACCGAGGTCGGCGGCGTTTCGCTGCCGCGCATGCTGGCCGGCACCAACTGGATGCTGGGCTACAGCCACACAGGCCCCGCCGCCGATGAGATGATCAAAAACCGCCACGCCGATCCGCGCAACGTGGCCGATGTGCTGGACGCCTATATGGAATACGGCATTGACGCCATCATGGGCCCCAGCTTTGACGAGGCTTCCGCCCTGCGCAAAGGCATGCACCTAACCGAAGAAAAATTCGGCAAAAAGATGATCCAGATCGTGACGCCC
>CAZYRD010000180.1:0-5080 GCA_964649475.1 uncultured Faecalibacterium sp. | reverse complement strand
CATTGTTTCCGTCGACCCCAACAAGCTGTGCGGCGAGTGCGCATACTGTCGCGGCGGTCTGGGCCATTTCTGCACCGCCATGCGCGGCATCGGCACCACCGAACACGGCGGCTTTGCCGAATACTGCGCCGCGCCGGTCAGCCAGCTGTGCAAATACCCCGCCGGCACCCCGTTTGAAGCCGCCGCCATGACGGAGCCCGTCAGCTGCTGCCTGCACGGCATCGACCTGTGCGGCATCAAGCCCGGCGCCGCCGTCGCCGTCATCGGCTGCGGCATGATCGGCCTGCTGATGCTGCAGCTGGCAAAGCTGTCCGGCGCGGGTACGCTGATCGCCGTGGAACCCATTGCCGACAAGCGCGAAAAAGCACTGGAGCTGGGCGCGGACTACGCCTTTGACCCGCTGACCTGTGATGTGAAGGCCGAAGTGGAAAAGATCACGCATCAGGTGGATGTGGTGATCGAGTGTGTGGGCAAGACCGCCACCATGCAGCAGGCTGTGGACATTGCGGGCTGTTATTCCACCGTAATGCTGTTTGGCCTGACCTCTCCGGATGCAAAGATGGAGCTCAAGCCCTTCCAGCTGTTCAAAAAGGAGATCACCATCAAGGCGTCCTTCATCAATCCCTACACCTTTGAACGCGCCAAGGCGCTGATCGGCAGCGGCAAGCTGGACGTGACCAGCATGATCTACGCCCGCCCCGCCGTGGACGAACTGCCCGGTATCCTCGCGGACGAAAAGGCCCGCGCTGCCGGCAAGTACGTCGTCATACTGTAACAAGCCCGATTTTTAAGGCCAAATACGATGCGCCGGCTCCGGATTTTTCCGGAGCCGTGTTTTTATGCAAAAACCGATGACGGCTGCGAAGCTGTCATCGGTTTTATTCTTCTGCTTTTTTGCCGTTGTCAGACCGGCTCGCTGAGGATCGCGGCAAACGCACCGGCAAAGGCGAGTTTCTCCACGCCGTGGGGCACAAGGAAGGAGTCGCCCTTTTTCACCGGCGTACCGTTGACGGAGCCCTCGCCTTCCAGAACCGTGGCGGCGAGGAATTTTTTTGCGCCGGGAAGCACGGCTTCGCCGTTCAGCGCCAGATGGCGCACCGTGAAATAGGGGCAGCTTTCCAGCAGGGTAAGTGCGGCGGTACCCGCCGTCACCTGTACCGACAGCAGAGTGCGCTCATCGGAGGCTGCTGCGGCCGGAACGGTCATCACATCCAACGATTTTTCGATGTGCAGCGGACGGGGCTTGCCGTTCTGCAGGCGTCCGTAGTCGTACAGGCGGTAGGTGATGTCGCTGCTTTGCTGTACTTCCAGAATACGGATGCCGCCGCCGATGGCATGGACGGTACCCGGATCGATGCGGAAGAAATCACCCGCTTTTACCGGAACGCTGCGCAGAAGCGCGTCCCATTCGCCGGCTGCGATCCATTCTTCGGCCTGCGCCCGGCTTTGGGCGTTATGCCCCAGCACCAGCTTTGCACCGGGTTCGGCGTGCAGGATGTACCAGCATTCGCTTTTGCCTCGGCAGGGTTTGCCGTTGACGGGCGGCTCGTTGACGGAGGCATAGGCGTCATCCGGATGTACCTGAATACTGAGGTCGGAGGCGGCGTCGATGAATTTGACCAGCAGCGGAAAATCCGGCTGTTCCGGGCAGGCGAACAGCTGCGGCGCATTCTGCCACAGCCAGCCCAGCGTTTTGCCCGCATGGATGCCGCCGGTGACGGTGCAGTCCCCCGCGGGGTGGGCGCTGACCGCCCACGCTTCGGCGATGGGTTCGCCGGGAGTGCCGAAGCCGTATTCGGCGGCAAGGGAGCTGCCGCCCCAGATGGTCTGTTTTTTTACGGGTTCAAGAAAAAGCAAATCCTGCATGGTAAGGGTTCCTTTCCGGTTCATTGTGCCGCGGCAAAGATATCTGCAAGAAAACGGTCGATGCGGTTGACCTGAAAACGGTAGAGCTGCTCGTCCTCGGGAATATTCCAGTAATCGGCAAAGTTGGACATCCACCGGCGGCGGCCCACACAGTCGATAAAGGCCTGTGCGTCGCCCTGCGGGTTGGCTCTGCGCCAGTCGGCAGCTTCGGCCAGCAGCGCCGCCAGAATGGCATCATAGTCCTCTTCCCTGTTCAGCTCAACGGGTTTGGGGATCGCGTGTTCCATTCCGATGACCTCCTTCGGTAAAAAAGGCCGTTCTTCCCCGCACACGGTCCGGGCTGCGCGCTCACCCCTGCACGGAGGGGTCGCGCACCAGCTCGTAACAGCCCAGAAGGGCCTGATCGTCATTCAGTGCGGGAGCGACGATGTAGTTTTCCATATCCTGCACATCTTTGGTGGAGACATAGCCCGCCAGCTGGCGGGTGACCGCCGCGCGCACCAGCGGAAGCAGCTGCGGCTGATGCGGCACGCCGCCGCCCAGCACGATGCGCCGCGGCGCATAGGCAAGAATGCAGGTCACAACGCCCTGTGCAAGGTACTCGGCTTCCAGCTGCCAAACCTCGGGACGGTCCGCCAGCTGCTGTGCGGGAACGCCCCAGCGGCCGCGCATGGCGGTGCCGCTGGCCATGCCTTCCAGACAGCGGCCGTGATAGGGGCAGCAGCCCTGATAATTATCACCGAACACCGGTGCCACCGGCATGTGGCCCAGCTCGGGGTGCTGCATGCCGTGGATGAGCCTTCCGCCGCACAGCACGCCCATACCGATGCCGGTACCGACGGTGATGTAGACGCAGTCGTCCAGCCCCTGACAGCTGCCGAAGCGGGCTTCGCCCAGTGCGGCGCAGTTGACGTCGGTGTCCAGCGCGACGGGAACGTTCAGCGCACGCTGCAGCTCGCCGGCGATGTCGTAAAAGCGCCAGCCGTCCTTGGGGGTGGCGGTGATGCAGCCCCATGTGGGGGAGCTGCGGTCCAGATCCAGCGGGCCGAAGCTGCCCACGCCCAAAGCTTCAACCTCGCGGGCGGCAAAGTATGCAACGATCTCCGGCAGGGTTTCGGCAGGGGTACGGGTGGGCAGAGAGATGCGGTCGCTGATGCGGCCGTCCTCCACAACGGCGCACACCATTTTGGTGCCGCCGGCTTCCAGTGCTCCAAT
The DNA here is from genome assembly GCA_964649475.1 of uncultured Faecalibacterium sp. Classification (GTDB taxonomy): domain Bacteria; phylum Bacillota; class Clostridia; order Oscillospirales; family Ruminococcaceae; genus UBA1762. The sequence continues at coordinate 1,999 of CAZYRD010000180.1, read as the reverse complement.
GCGCATAGGGGATCTCCTCCTTGTTTTTCACTGTATGTTTTTCTGTGTTTTCTTGGAAAATACGTTCTGCAAAACAAAAGCGGACGCTGCAAACAGGCAGCGTCCGCAGCAGATGCTTTGCACGTTTTTTAATGAACAAGATCCCGCCCTGAAGTCTGCAATCAATTAAAACCTACTTTAATTAAAGCAGGGTGGGTACGCCCAGTCTCGGAGTTCGCGCTCCCTTCGTCCCCAAATGGGGGAGGTCTGCAGTCCGTCCGCGAACAGCAGCTCCCAATTACATAAGTGTAGGATTAAACATGACCGCAACAAATCGACAGGGCAGGATGCCGTTTATCAACCTTTTTCGATGTCGAAGAACTCTTCCAGACGCTCGGCAAAGACCTGACCCACATTGTACAGCTCTTCGTCGTCATCCACGATGGAAAGGTATTCCTCGTTATTCTCGTCCACATCCACACGCATGATCAGCAGCTCGGCTTCCTCTTCCAGCGCGGCGACGGGATCGGGGTTATAGGGCACCAGAGCCAGATAGTGCTCATCGCCGTGGTCGACCGCGTCGATGACTTCGAACTCGTGCTCGTTGTTGTCCTCATCCAGCAGGGTGATGAGGTCGGGGGTGTAATCCAGCTCTTCGCCGGTGGTCATATCAGCCATGGTAGTTTCCTCCTTGCGGCGGACGCCTTGCGCATCCGGCTTTCTCTGTACATAGTATAGCGAAAAAACGCTCGTCCGTCAAGGGCAAAATCCTTCCGACAGCTTCCGGCAAAATTTAACCAAATGTTCCTATACAAGCGCGGTATTTGATGCTATAATAAATAGTATACTAAAATATGCAGCCGCACAAAACACGGCTGCACACCGGCAGAGAGGGGGCGCAGCCCATGAAACTGAAACGCATTGCCGCAGCGCTTGCCGTTGCAGCCTTATCGGTATTGCCTTTAGCTTTGCTTTGCGGCTGTGCCGACGGTGAGACCCTGCAGTCCGCGGCAGGACAGCCCACCATCACGGCCAACGTGGATGTGCTGCAGTTCCGCGAACCCGCTGCCGATGCACTGGTGGCGGTGTTTACCACCTCGCTGGGAGAGTTTTCGGCCGTGCTGTACCCGGAAGCCGCCCCGCAGGCTGTGCAGAATTTTGTCACGCTGGCCCGTCAGGGCGCATACGACGGACTGGATTTCCACCGCATACTGGAGGATTTCATCATTCAGACCGGCGACACCGACGGAAACGGCGGGCAGAGCATCTGGGGCACCGGCTTTGCCGCCGAATGCAGCGACCTTGTGCACCACTACACCGGAGCGCTTTCCATGGCCGGCATACAGGCCAACCACAGCCAGTTTTTTGTGGTGAACTGTCCGCAGGACAGCGTCGCACAGACGCTGCTGGACCAGATGCGTACCGACGGCTGGAACGAGGACGTGATCGCCGCATACACCCAGGTGGGCGGCGCGCCTTATCTGGATAACATTCATACGGTGTTCGGGCAGGTTTTCTACGGTATGGACACCGTCCGCGCCATAGGCGGCACCGCCGCACAGGAGGACGCCGTTGCCCCCACGCTGGACAGCGTGCGCATCACCACCTATGCCGCATGGCAGACGGCACATCCGGACAATATGCCGGTTTTCTACGATCCCGCCGCGGCAGACACCGCCGAATGATTTTACAGGCATGCTTTAAGCGCCAACGACGCAAAGACCATCTTTTTGATCATTTTTCTATGAATACACAAAACCACCAAAAGAGATGTTTTATTCATGGGTTTTTGCGAATGGATCAAGATAAATACCAATTTGAATTTATAAAAATCCAATGCTGTTATTACCCTCCATAGGGCGTTAACAAAGTCCTCCAAAACCGTTGCAAATCAATGGTTTTTCGCAGTTTGCTCACCTTATTCCATTATATGATTTCACTTATGTTCACCTTGTCCATAGCACCTCATAAGGGCAAAAACAAGGGAAGGAAAATCCAGTAAAACGATATAACAGAGTGT
>CAZYRD010000179.1:0-5095 GCA_964649475.1 uncultured Faecalibacterium sp. | reverse complement strand
GGAAACTTGATTGTAAACGCTTTGATTGCCCGTTACGAATATAGGCGCGGTTACGGCATTTTTCCAAATGGCGTGAACTGCCGACATTTCCCCGTAATGCTCGATATACTCGTTCGGAACGGAGAAATATACGCTATGCAACATATCTTGCGTATAATTGCTCGTCGCGTTCGTACCTTCGGGAAGATACTGCGTGGAATGTACTTCTAATGATAACACGTCGCTTTCTTCGGACGAGCATACGAGCGTACTTTCGGCATTTTCGTTACTGCCGTACCCTGCCGCATAACCGCTAAACTTATACGTCGTTGCTACCGTATATTCGGTTGCGTTCGTATTGCCCGACGTTACAAGCTCGATACCGCTTATACGGTAAACACGCTCGCTACTATTGACCGCGTTTAAGATCGCTTGCTTTTGTGTTTCCGATAGCTCCACACGGAATTTATAGAACAATCCTTCATAATTCGTTTCTGTCGAACAATTCAAATACGTTAGCTTGTATTTTGCATAATTCTCACTTGTGGAATGACCTAATGCAAACTGTATCATATTCAGCGGGCTTGTCCTATTAAACTTCAACCCTTTCGGATTATAGAGATACACGTATAAACCGAAATTGCTTTGTTTCTCCGAATAAAAACTGTAACAATACTCTACAAACGATAAAACCTGCGTTTCTCTCTTTTCATCAAAACAATATGTAGTGAGATTGAAAGTTTCGCCGTTTATCGTCGCGTTTGATAAATCGTCCAATACGTTCGTTTGCTCAAACACCGACTTTTGCGTTTCTTCGGCAGATACGGGAATGATAGCAGGGAATAACCCTGCCATCACTACCACCAAAGAAAGGACGAACGAGAGTATTGCATAATATATTTTTTTACAAATTCTCGTCATAGCCTACCTCCCTTGTCTTATACGTATTGCACGTTACTCGACACCGTTACCGATACCGTGTAAACCTCGCCGCAAATATAAATACTAATCGTTGCCGAGCCGTACCCACGAGCCGAAATCAATCCCGTTTCACTAACCGTTGCTACACTTTCGTTCGACGATACCAAACGAGCAGGAACATTCAACGCCGCAGGGTTAAGCTCCAATCCAATTTGGTGCGTTCCGCCACTTCCCATCACAACGGAATTACTTGTAGTCAACGTTACTTCGGGCATACTGCCGTCGTCGGTTGCTTCCGTTAAACCGTTACATTTATCCACCGCCATATTGATATAGCTTTGGAGCTTTGCAACTTGTGCTTCGGGGATGCTTGTTTCCCCCAAAGCATAGGCATTTAACGCCGCACCTGCTACATACGCAACGCTTCGCGCGTTCGTTCTATACGTTTGTCCTTCGGGCATAGCACTATACTTATAAGTAGGCGTATCGCCCGAATTGTCAACAAGAACGCCCATAGCCACAAATCGACGGTTCATATTGTTATACAACACGTTGGAAAGTGTAAATCTTATATATGACGTATAATCGTTATAAGTGCCATAACCGTCATATACCGACATAATGACCGTTTTCCCTGCATCAGCAAACGCATTTACCCAATCAATGTAAGTATTCGCGTCGGTATTTACTGCGTCAAAATAATCAAGCGGTGCAACCAAAATCGCAAACGATTTATTCTCGTCCGCCTCGACCTCCGCTTTCAATTCGTTGTCAATAAGACACATAAAACGAATTGCGGGATCAAGCGTTTCGTCGTCGCCCATATACACGGACGCGCCTGCAAGCATTTCCATACCCTCTGCGATATACGATACTTCATCCTCGGGCGGCGTAAGCTCTACGTCGGTATCACCCGTATCCGTCGAGCCACTACCCGAACTATCGCCCGTACCGCTACTATTTCCCGTCGAGCCGTCGTCGGGATCGTCAAAATCCGTTACGCCGTCTTGACCGTCGTCAATGCTCGCCTCACCGTTTTCCGTTGTCGGTGTTTTCTCTGGACTTAACGTTTTATAGACCAAAAGCGCACTACCGCCGATACCGACACACAGCAAAAGACACACTAAAAAATACATAATCTTTTTCATTATTTGTTACCTCCACGATTATATTGATTGTTGTATTTGTCCGAACGACGACGGTTGCGAATACCTTTTTTATATCCATACGCCGCCGCCGTATTTGCTCCAAAACGCTTGGGGATAACGTCTGCTGCGTTCCACCCTTGCGTATAACCTATATCGTATGCCGTCCGAACGTCAGTTCCGTATCTTTTAGCGGAGTTCTTGACCTTATCCGTTTGCTTTTTCGCATACGACTTCGCTTTTTGTCCTGTTTCTTTCATAGTTTCCTTGAAAGTCTTTTTTTGCTTTGTATTTGTCATATTAAAATCTCCTTTTATAAATTTTAAGGCTGTAACATTTCTATTACAGCCTTTCTTTTGGTGCGGTTAGCTACTTGCTAACCGCACTCAACGCGTACCTGCCCCTATCTTTTAACGGAGCAACATATTCAGCAAGGCTTTGTCGGATTCGCGGAAAGGCTTTATCTTACACTCGTACACAACGCCGTCCTCGTCCACCGAACGAACGGCATACGTATTGCCCTTGATTACACGCCCGTTATCGTCCTTGATTTCATAGGGCGTGAGAACAAGTTCCGCCGCCATTTGGTCGGCATATACGATTTCCAAAACCGCATAGCCTCCGTTATCGGGCGGTACAATCAACACGCGGATTTCCTTGCCGCGCACAACGCCTTTAATGAAATGTGAGAAATACTGTTTGTCGTTCTTCGTGTAAATCTCTCTTTCAACGTAAATCTTCTTTTCTTCTACCTGCTTTGCTTCTTCTTTCTTCGTTTCAACTTTCTTATTTTCCATTTTTTAATCTCCTTTATTTCTTTATTTTTTGAAAGTCCTGCTTTGCGCGAAAACTATATTATTCGTCTGCGCCCTCTACTTCGGCGTTCCTTTTACCGCCTTTTTTGGTTTTAGGTTGCAACTTCGTTCCCTTTTGGCGCGAATATTCAGCCGCCTGTTCTTTCGTGTAACCTGCTTTTCTCGCTTGCGAATAACGGTACATACCTGCGTTATCCGATTGTGCGAGCATATAGCCCGATCTCACACCTTTGTTATAATCATCAAGCGGTTGGTCTTTTTTAGGACCGCGCTTGTGTACGCCAAGTTTTCTTTCTTCGGCGTAACCTGCTCCACGCGTGCTGGGTTTTAACCATCTTCTTCGCGTATTGTCATACGTTCTATTCTGTTCTGCCATTTTTCTCCTTTGCCCGTTAAGCCGTTAGCACAGCCGATTGATTTTATTTGATTGCTTACTATCTTCGACTTTTTATCGCCTACTGTTCGGCTATTAAATTGTATAAATTTTCGCATCAACCCGTCTTGCTATTTTGAACGCTACGTTCGGTGCGACGCTTGCAGCGGCGGCCACCTTATCCCGTTCGGGAACTGCAAGTTATCTCGCCTGTTTTTTGCTCTCGGCGTTGATTACACGAGAAGTATAGCATTTCCAAAAAAAACTTTGAAGAAAGCCTATGGTTAGCCTATATCTACCTTTCGGTAACTTTGGGGTAAATGTTGAGTAAAAATAAAAAAATTGTCTTTCTTTTTTTGGGGTTGGGTATCAAAAAATCCCGCCCCTGTCAAAAGAAAAAAACGCTTGATAATCTGTTCTCTATCCAAAAGAAATTACCAACCATTTTTTTTAGGGCATAGCCCTATGCCTTTTGACTGTTTCGTGCTTTTTTGATGGGGGTGGGTGTCGAAAGACAATTTTAATATATAGGAGATTTCCCCCTATGAAAGAAAACTACGTTATCCTTCCACAATTCAAATTGATTTCCGTTTCTCAATGTCTAACGGGAAAAATGACAGGTATTCCTGCCGTTACAAGCTCTATGCTTTGTAATGAAAACTGCCATAGGCTTTCTAACGTTCGGGGGAGCGTATGCGAAAAATGCTATACCCGTAAATACCTATCCTTGCGACCTAACGCCGAACGGTGCTATCGGGATAATACAGATTTACTTTCTTCGTCCTTAATCCCGAACAAACAACTGCCTTTCATCAACGCCGCACTTTGTAGGTTGGAATCGTTCGGGGATATTGTCAACCATACGCATTTGCAAAACTATATCAACCTTGTCAAAAAAAATAACCATTGTACGTTCTCGCTTTTCACGAAAAACTATACAATGGTTTTAGACTATTTCAAAACGCATAAGCAACCGCGCAACCTATCCATTATTATTTCGTCGCTTATGCTTAATTCCCCACAAAATATTACGCCGTTCGTTCAGATCGGCTTGACGAACTTAAAAGTATTTACCGTTTACACAAGGAAATATGCCGACAAAAACGGCGTTATTATCAACTGTGGCAAAAATCGTTGCATTGATTGTCAACGCTGTTTCAAAAAGAACAAAGCTCCGATTTTTATATCGGAGCTTTTGAAATAATTGCTATTCTTCCACATATATTCTGGAATACATAGCGGTACGAACACGTCTGCCGTTAATTCTTATTCTTTCGGCAAACACTTCTTCGTATTCCCGTTCTCTTTTCGGCGTTCTTGCGTAATAGGTATCGTGGCTAAATAATACATCGTTTTCGTACAAATCGGGCTTGTAACCGATATGTTGCTTAACGATATATTTTGCCGTTCTATATACGTTCGTCGCGTCTTGAAGAAAATCGGGGCAACTGCACTTTCTTTTTCTCATAGCTTTACCTCCTTTTGCCCGACCTTAATCGGACAGATTTTCTTCTATAAATTGATACAGACGAGCATTTAACATTTTTATATACTGCGTCGAATATCCCCATTTATCCGCAAGACTTTCCTGCGTATTGTTCCGCATATACAACTCTATATATACGTCGTATATCTTAATCGGCGCGGTTTTCATTACCGCGTTGTATTTTTTTACTTTATCCACAATAGCGTTTGCGCCTAATTCGTTCTCTACTTCGTCGAACGTTTCCTTCCTTGAATAGTAATACCGTATTTCCTTTAAGTCTGCCATTATTTGTTTTTTCGTCATTATGTATGCTCCTTTCTCAATATCTTCCAAAACGTTTAAGGATCGCGTTCAACTTCTTTTTATCTTCGCCCGT
>CAZYRD010000178.1:0-5107 GCA_964649475.1 uncultured Faecalibacterium sp. | reverse complement strand
GGACATTCCCGTATTCCGGCAGAGCGTTTTACCGAGCTGATGATGCGCACCGGTCAACTGGTGATGGACGTAGGCACCGTGCTGGGCGGCGAGGACGCGGTAAAGGAGGGACTGATCGACTGTCTGGGAAGCCTGCGGGACGCGCTGGACTGGCTGTACGACGCCATCGAAAAACAGGAGGACGCACGCCCGGACGGCACGCGCTGAACGGCCTCCGCGAATTTTTTCCAAAAGATGTGTCCCCGGACAGGCGTTCGGCGATACATCTTTTCTTTTCTAATACCGGCGGCAGCAAAAAATGACAAAAACAGAAAAATCCCCCTACCCAAACCCGCGGTTTCGTGGTAGGATAGATTTGAAAATATTTTTTCCGAACTGGAGGGATCTGCAATGAAGATCGGTGTTATGATCAACGTCCACGGCGGCAGCAACATTCTGGAAGAGCTGACCAAGGTAAAATCGCTGGATCTGGAAAGCTGCCAGATCAGCATCTGGGATCCGACCCTGTTTACCGACGCGCTGGCAGAGGAGATCAACGCGGCGGTGGCGGCCACCGGCATCACGGTAAGCACCCTGTGGTGCGGCTATTCCGGTCCGGTGGAATGGAACTTTACCTACGGTCCGCTGACGGCCGGTCTGGTGCCGCCCGCGTACCGCGGCATCCGTGAAAAAGAGCTGCTTCTGGGCAGCGAGTTTGCCGAAAAGATCCACGTGGACCAGATGGCCACCCATGTGGGTTTTCTGCCCGCCAACTATTACGATGAGGATTTCCGCGGCACCGTCGCCGTGCTGCGGCGCATCTGCCAGGTGATGAAAGGCCGCGGGCAGACCTTCCTGTTTGAAACCGGTCAGGAGACCCCCGTCACCGTTCTGCGCGCCATTGAGGAGATCGGGCTGGACAATGTGGGCATCAACTTCGACACCGCCAATCTGATGCTGTACGGCATGGGCAGCGCCGCCGACGCCGTTCTGGTATTCGGCAAATACATCCGTGACACCCATATCAAGGACGGCTTCTACCCCACCAACGGCACCGAGCTTGGCCGCGAGGTACGCGCCGGCGAGGGCCTTGCCAACTTCCCGCTGATCCTCGCCCGCCTGAAAGAGGTCGGCTACACCGGCTGCTTTACCATCGAGCGCGAGATCTCCGGCGAGGAGCAGATCGCCGACATCGTAACCGCCCGCGACATGCTGCGTGCCATTGACGCACAGCTTGCGGAATAAACCGCCATTCCCAAAAAGCCACAGGAGGTACATCATGTTATCCGACGCAAAAAGATGGTTTAAGGAAGCCGGTTTCGGCATGATGATCCACTGGGGATTGTATGCGCTGCCGGCCGGTGAATGGGGCGGCCGCCGCACCGACCAGATCGGCGAATGGACGCAGTCCTACTTCCGCATTCCCATGGCGGAATATGAAAAGCTGGCCAGAGAGCAGAGTCAGGAGCTGTACGACCTTGTGCGCCGTCTGCAGCCGGACTGTCTGATCAACTCCCGGCTGGGCAACGGCCTTGGTGATTACCGTTCCATGGGCGACAACGAAGTCTCGGAAACGGACTTCGGTGACGAGCTGGTGGAGACTCCGGCCACGCTGAACGACACCTGGGGCTACAAAAGCTTTGACAACAACTGGAAATCCGCGGATGAGATCTGCCGCATCCGCAGCTATCTGGCACAGCGCGGCGTCAACTATCTGCTGAACGTGGGTCCGGATGCGCTGGGTCGTATTCCCGCGCCGTCGCAGAACATTCTGCGCGAGGTGGGTAGACGAACATCCGGCTGAATGAAACAAGGAGGCTTTCTCATGCAGATGAACATTGAAAAGAAAGAGAACGGCTATCATATTTACCATGCCGACAATGCCGGACGAAGCGTCTCCCGCGGGAGCTGCGGACTGCAGACGGCGCGCCTGAACGGCGCCGCCGTAAAAGCCATGACCATCGGCGGCGTCGGTACCGACCCGGAATACCGCCGGCTGGGCCTTGTGCGCAGTTTTCTGGCAAAAGCTGCCGGACTTGCCGATGAAGAGGGCTGCGCCATCACTGTACTGCACCCCTTTTCCTTTGCGTATTACCGCAAGTTCGGCTTCGAGCGCGTAGCGGATCATCGCATTCTGGAATTCCCCGTGCGCGCACTGGATTTTGCGCCCCGTTACGAAAAATTCATCCGCTGCACCGCCGCCGAGCTGCCCTTGCTGGATCAGGTGTACAACGCCTTTGTGAAAAACCGCAACGTCATGTTTGAGCGCTGCGGCAATTTTGCATGGCCGGTGGAGGACGCCCGCCAGCGGGTGTATCTCTCCTTCGACGAAAACCGCATACCGGACGCTTATATCACCTATGATCTCGACACCCCGCTTTATGTCAATCACATCGCCAACGCCACGCTGCATGTGCGGGAATTCGGGTTCACCACTCCTGCCGCACTTGATAAACTTTTTGGCTTTATGCGAATGTTTGACGGACAGGTGGACAACGTCATCCTTCACAACACCGCCATGGCACCGGAGGTCGAGCTTCGCCTGCGGCACTACACCCACACAAAAATCACCGTTGTGCCCGACCTTATGGCACGCATCAACGATGTGGAGACCGTACTGAAAGCAATGCGGTATCCCGACGCCCCCGGCAGCTTTACGGTAAAGGTCACTGAACCGGAAGGCACTGCCCACAGCGCCGAAAAAACCTCCGGCATATGGAAGGTCTTCTACGAAAACGGCTGCGCCGACGTGACCTGCCTGCCGGATGACGCCGCATTTGATCTCGCCGCGGACATTCCCGCTTTCACACGGCTGGTATTCGGGTACGAAAGCTGCGGCGCAGACGCCGCCCGCTATATGCCCGGTGTAGAGCTGAAAACCAGCTGCACCGATTTCTTCCGCGCGTTCGGCAACCGTCCCTGCGGTCTGTTCGAACATTTTTAACCAGCTTTTCTTCGGGTCTGTTCACATATTCCTTTATCGGTTTCCCTTGTTTGTACAAAAAAAACACCGCCGCAGACGCTCTTTGCAGCATCTGCGGCGGCTTTATTCGTTCAAACAAACGACGGGGCGGGGCATTGTTTACAGGCGGACGTCTTTCAGTAGCTGCTCGCCCTCGTCCTGCGTGGCGCAGCTGACGCTGAACACCGTCTTTGCGGGATCCAGCTCACGGAAATGGGTGCGGATCTCCTCAGGCTTCCAGTCGTAGATCCAGACGCTCTTGCCGGCGGCCTGAATTTTGTGCAGAAGCTCCATCCATTCGATGGTGCGGGGCTGACCGGCGCCCGGCACCCACTGGATGCAGTCAATGCCGGGAATGGCCAGCACCTCATCCAGATGCTGCAGACTGCCCCTGCCGTCCAGATGGTACACACAGCGGTCCAGATGCTCCACCTCCTGCCGGACATAGGGCAGGAAGAATTTTTCACCCTGCTCGGCACTGAGCATACAGGCGTAGTCGCAGCTGACCACGGCGAAGCGCCCTTTTTCCAGATAGGTAGGCGCCCAGCCGATGCTGCCGCGCTGTGCCATGCGGCCATCCTCATACAACGCCTCAAAAACAGGCACGTAAGTGGCGGCGATCTCATCCAGAACGCGGGAAAGGGAATCCGGATCATCCAGCACGTCCATGCAGACGTCCATGGGGTCGCGCAGGGCGCACAGGGCATCAAAATGACTGTGATAGTCCAGCATGCCCAGCATACATTTACCCTCGGACCAGTCCGCCAGCTTGCGGTAGACCTTGCGCACAATGTCAAACGCACTGCCCTCGGCATCTTCCAGTTTTGCGCTGTACTGTGCCAGCTCACCACCCCAGATGGGCTTGGACCATGTGGTAGGGTTATCGCGCCGGGCCTCCAGTTTTGCGCCAAGAAACGCAGCATATACATCCGGCCCAAGGGTGATCTCCTGACAAGGGATGGCTTCGCCGCCATACCAGGTGCTTTCCATGGAAGCTTCCAGCTCAGGCAGGTGGGCGTCCCACTCATCATTCACACAGGCAAAATAATTTGCCGACGGGCACAGACCGTAAGGCTTGTGCTCCATACCACGCTTCGGCGCCGTGACGCATATGGCGGGACGGTCGATTACCTCTTTTTCCCAGAAGGCACGCCAGTACAGCCTGGACTCCTCAAAATTCGGTTTGTACTGCATAAAAAACGCTCCTGCAGCATATACGTCCGCCTTCTATCAGGTGAACTTGGGCAGCCAGTCGCCGTGCGCCTCGATGAGGGCGTCACACAGGGCGCGGGTATCGTCGATGGACAGCTCGCTGGAGGTGTGGGGATCCAGCATGGCGGCCATGTAGATGTATTCCTTCTTGAGAGTTTCGGCTGCCTTGATGATTAGCAGCTCCACGTTGATGTGGGTGCGGTTGACGGCGGCGCACTGCTCGGGCAGGTCGCCCACATAGCAGGGGTTGAAGCCGTTGCGGTCCACCATGACGGGAACCTCGACACAGCAGTTCTGCGGCAGATTGGTGATGAGACCGGTGTTCAGCACGTTGCCGTGGATGCGGTAGGGCTCGTCAAACATGGCGGCCTTGATGATGTAGGAGGCGAACTCGTGGGTCTTTTTGTGCTCGATCTTGGCCTCGTTCAGCAGGCTGGCGCGCATCTCATTCCAGCCGTTGATCTGGTTGATGCAGCGGCGGGGATACTCGTCCAGAGGGATCTTGTAGCGGTCGATCAGCTCGGGGTACTTATCCTTGATGAACCAGGGGGTGTACTCGCTGGAGTGCTCGCTGGATTCGGTGACATAGTAACCGAACTGACGCATCAGCTCCAGACGGACCAGATCCTGCATCTCGGTGTTGCAGGCGGGGTCGAAGGCGCGGCGCTTGATCTCGGGGTACAGGTCGTTGCCCTTCAGGTCTTCCACCTTAAGCAGCCATGCCTGATGATTGATGCCGGCGATCTCCCAGCGGTTGTTGTCCAGATACTCATCCATACCCAGCTCTTTCAGCAGATGGGGCACGCAGGCCTGCACGGAGTGGCACAGGCCGACGGTCTGCACGTTGGTGAAGCGCTGCATATAGCCGGCCAGCATGGACATGGGGTTGGTGTAGTTGAGGAACAGGGCGTTGGGGCACCAGCGCTCCATATCGTCGGCATAGGCCTTCATGAC
>CAZYRD010000177.1:0-5224 GCA_964649475.1 uncultured Faecalibacterium sp. | reverse complement strand
TCATTGCCGAGGACCTGGGCTATCTGACCCCGGCGGTGAAGGAGCTGCTCCGGGATTCCGGCCTGCCCGGCATGAAGGTGCTGGAGTTCGCCTTTGACAGCCGCGAGCCCAGCGACTATCTGCCCCACACCTATCCCCGCAACTGCGTGTGCTACGTAGGCACCCACGACAACGAGACCGTGATGCAGTGGCGCGGCAAGGCCTCCCCCGAGGACATTCGGTACGCCCACGAATATCTGGGCCTGAACGACGTCGAAGGCTTCCACTGGGGCGTCATCCGCGGCGGCATGAGCAGCGTTGCCGACACCTTTGTGGTACAGATGCAGGACTATCTGGGTCTGGGCGCGGAAGGCCGCATGAACACGCCCGGCCTTGCAAGCGGCAACTGGCAGTGGAGACTGCTGCCCGGCGAAGCCACCCCCGAGCTGGCCGCCAAGATCCGCCGCTGGACCAAAATGTACGGCCGCCTGAGCCCCGCCGCCGTCGCCGAGGACGAAGCCGCCGAAAAGGCCGCTGCCGCCAAGACCAAAGCCGCCGAGGAGGCCGCCGTGACCGCGCTGGACGCCGACGCGGAGGCCGCCCTGCTGCTGGGCTGACGCAAGCATTCCGCACATACAAAGAGGACGATCCGGAAAACATCCGGACCGTCCTTTTTTGCGTGCATCGCGATCCAGCAATGCCTTGAGCCGTTTTTCCCTTGTCAAACAGCCTCCTGTCAGCATCAGCTGTTTTTCTGCCAGCGCACGCTGTGGGCGATCTTTTCCAGCTCCCGTGCGGAGACAAGACCTTCCTCCAGCACCAGCTCCATATAACAGTGCATTGCCGACCAGTCATAGGCAAGGATGCAGTCCCGGCTGTTCCACGGCAGCGCGGCGGCATCCTTTACCACGGTGCCCGTCAGCTGCTGCCAGACGTATTTTGCCGTGGCTGCCGCGCCGCTGTCGGTGGAATGAACGACGGTGTAATCGTCATACCCCGTGTGATCGGACAGCGCCACCTCTGCAAAAATCGGCATGGGAAGCTCGTTCCCGGCGGGATCCACGTCGGCATAGTCGCCCGCAAAGGGGTACAGCCGCAGCGTGCCCACCGCGCTGCCCTGCCACAGCACCGCCACCGCGGGCGGCATGGCCGGATCAGCGCTTTTCTCCCAGTTTTCCGCAAGGACAAAGCCCTCCGGCAGCGCCAGCGAAAGGATGGCACGGTCGCCGTTCTGCAGATTGATATGAATGCGCGATTCCCCGTTGCGGTATTCGATGGAGGCCGTGGGCTCCTCCAGCACCGGCGCGGCGTTGCAGTCAAACGGTGCCGTCAGCTGCACATAGCTTGCCGCCATCTCCTTATACGCGTTTTCGCCCACCGGCGTGCAGTACGCAGCACGCAGCATGACGCGGATCAGCTCGCCCTCCTGCTTTTCCGGGGAAATGCTCAGCGCATCGCCGCTGACCCAGCCGCTGACGTTATCCACCAGGCTCTGTACGGTATAGGAACCGTCCGACAGCCGCCAGGTGGCGTTGAGAGTGATGAACAGCTCGGTGCCGTCCTCCGCCTTGGGCGGCAGCGACGGTATGCGGAAGGAAAGGCTGTGCTCTTCCGTGATGCGCAGCGTGCTCAGAATCAGCTGGATGGTCTGCTGCGCCAGGATCGGCTCCAGCGTGGGTACGGTGGGCTGCCCTGCCGCCGTACCGTCCGCGGCCGTACTTTCATCTGCTCCAGTCAGCGGCGCAGCCGTGCTTTCCGCCGCAGCTGCATCTGCGAGCTCCGGCTGTACCGTTGCGACGGGCGCGCTGCCGTCCGCATCGTTCTTCGGGTTTGTCAGCAGGCAGACCGCCAGAACCGCGCAGAACACCACGGCCAGCACCACCGCCAGCACGGCGGGCTTTTTGTAGCGCATGACATTCTTCACCCGGCTTTTGACGTCGTTTTCGCCAAAGGTCAGCGGCGTACCGGCAAAGCGGGCACGGCCCGCCGCACAGTGCAGCAGCGTATAGGAATACTCCGCGCGGATATCCCGCCCCGCTTTTTTTATCACAGCCTCATCGCAGGCGTGCTCCATATCTCTGCCGGAAAGCCGGAACGCCAGCCACACCAGCGGGTTGAACCAGTGCAGGCAAAGCGCACACCAGCCCAGAAACCGAAAGACGTGGTCGCCGTGCCGGAGGTGCTGCCGCTCGTGCCGGATGACCAGCTCCCGTTCGGCGGGCGGCATGGCGGAGGGCAGCCAGATCACCGGCCGCAGTACACCCAGCACAAACGCGGTTTCAATGCCGTCGGCAAGCCGGATGTTTTTCTCCAGCGCCACCGGGCCCACCAGCTGCCGCCGCAGCCGCAGCCAGCCGACAATGCCATATACCAACATTCCACCGGCACCGACCGTCCAAAGCCACGTCAGCAAAGTGACGGGGGCTTCCAGCGGGTCGGCACGCAGCTGTTCTTCGCCCTGCGGCAGCTTTTCGTTTATGACGGTATTGACCGTATCCCCCACAATGGGAAGCTCCACCTCCGGAGCCGCCGTATGGACGATGTTCTCCGGTACATACTCCATGCCGCCGCTTTCGTTCACCGGTGCACCGACCATGCCGAAAACCGAGACCGCGGAGGAAAAGCTGACCGGACACAGCAGCCGGAACAGAACCGCGCCCCACAGTACGTACCGGAACACCGCCGGCGCCTTGCGCAGCACAAGCCGCGCCGCCAGCACCACCAGTATGACCACCGAAGCGGTCAGGCTCATGTTCCAGACCCTGGGCAGTATTGCATACCAGTTCATCGCTTACCCCCTGTTTTCTTCAATGACCCGCACAATGGCGGCTATATCGGCCTCCGTCAGCTTTTTGCGGCTGGCAAAAGCCGCCACGAATGCAGGCAGAGAGCCTGCAAAATTCTCCTGCACAAACTCCTCGCTCTGCGCGGCAAAGAATTCTGCCCGCGGCACGCAGGAACGTACCGTACCGCCCTCATTGCAAAACAGTCCTTTTTCGCACAGGCGCCGCAGTACGGTGTAAGTGGTGGATTTTTTCCAGGCCAGCTCTTTTTCGGCAAGGCGTACCAGCTCGCCGGAGGCGACCGGCTCGTTTGTCCAGATCAGCTCCGCAAAGCGCGCTTCAATTTCTCCCAGCTTATATTCCGGCATCGTCATCGCCCCTTTATGTGTTTTGTGCGCATACGTCAGTCATCCGTGCGCCGAATCGGTTTACATCCTGTAAACTCCACTTACAGTTTACAGCATGTAAACCGATTTGTCAAGCCTGTTTTTGCAAAATGGCCGGCTTATTCGCAAAAGCGTTCTGCCTTAAACGGTTGACATTGTTAATCAAGCAGCGTATACTTATATATTATTCTTTATTTTTATGCCAATCGCGTAAAGAACGGAGATTTCACCCATGGTCGAGGTACGCAATATCACCATTCCGCAGCTGACGGGCAAAAAGGCCCGGCGCTGCTACATCTATCTGCCGGCGTCCTACCGGCGTGAGCATGACAAGCGCTATCCGGTGCTGTACATGTTCGACGGGCACAATGTTTTTTACGATTCCCACGCCACCTACGGCAAATGCTGGGGGATGAAGGAATATCTGGAAAGCACCCGCAAGCAGCTGATCGTCGTGGCGGTGGAATGCAACCACGAGGGCAACCGCCGCCTGCAGGAGTACAGCCCCTTTGATGTGGACACCCCGCAGTTCGGCAAGATCCGCGGGCAGGGCCGCAGCTATATGAACTGGCTGACCGGCACGCTGAAGCCGATGATCGACGCCGAATACCGCACCCTGCCGGACCGGGACAACACTCTCATCTGCGGGTCCTCCATGGGCGGGCTGATGGCACTGTACGGTGCAGTGGCTTACAACCGCTTTTTCCGCCGTGCAGCCTGTCTTTCGCCCAGCCTGTGGCTTTCGCCCGCCAAGGTGATGGAGCTGGTGGCCAAAAGCCGCATCGCCAACGACACCTGCATTTACATGGACTACGGCGCACAGGAGATGTTCAACCACGACGCCAACACCGCCGCACTGACCTCCACCGTCCAGCTTCTGCTGGCAAAACGGGTGGATCTCACCTTCCGTGTGGTTCCGGGCGGCACCCATTCCGAGGCCAGCTGGGAAAAGCAGATCCCCATTTTCATGCAGTGCCTCGGGCTGTAAACCAGTTGTTTTTTCGCCGGCACAGAGCAGCTTGCCCCCTCTGCCGCCGCTTTTCCGCCTTCCACCCATGCAAAGCCCGTCTTTGCCGCAGACAATATGAGGATCTTTATCATGAACATCGAGTATCACAAGCATTACAGCAGTCATCTCTCCCGCGATATGGAGTTCAAGGTCTACGGGCACGCCGGTCTGCCGGTGATGTTCATCCCCTGCCAGAGCGGCCGCTTCTTCGATTTTGAAAACTTCAAGATGCTGGATCACTGGGCGCACTGGATCGAGGAGGGCCTTGTGACGGTCTACTCCATCGACTGCATCGACGACGAGGCCTGGGCCGCCAAGGGCGCGGACAACCGTTGGCGCATTGAAAACCACGAGCGCTGGTACAACTACGTCGTGGAGGAGATGGTGCCCACCATCCGTCACATGAGCGGCCTTGCCAACGGGTACGACCAACTCATCATCCCCTTCGGCTGCAGCATGGGCGCCATGCACGCCGCCAACTTCTTCTTCCGCCGTCCCGACCTGTTCGGCGGCTGTCTGGCGCTGTCCGGCCTGTACGACAACAACGAGTTCTTCCCCGGCTACTGCGACGACCTTGTGTATAACAACTGCCCCAACCTGTACCTTGCCAACCTGCCGCAGGACCATTTCTACATCGACCTGTACAACCAGCGCAAGGCCATCATCTGCGTGGGGCAGGGCGACTGGGAAGGCCCCCTGCTGGAGAGCACACGCTGGCTGGATTCCGTGCTGAAAAGCAAGGGCATCCACGCGCAGGTGGAGTACTGGGGCCACGACGTTGCCCACGACTGGGACTGGTGGTTCAAGCAGGTTGCCCACTACGTGCCGCAGTTTCTGTATTGAGCAAAACCATTTTTCCGGATAACATAGATATTTTTTGAGGAGCGTGTGAGTACATGAAAAATTTCGTATTTCTTTCCCCCAATTTTCCCGAAAGCTACTGGCAGTTCTGCGCCGAGCTGAAGAATGACGGCATGCGCGTGCTGGGCATCGGCGATTGCCCCTACGACCAGCTGAAGCCGGAGCTGCGCGATGCTCTGCATGAGTACTACAAGGTGGACAACCTT
>CAZYRD010000176.1:2340-5263 GCA_964649475.1 uncultured Faecalibacterium sp. | reverse complement strand
GCCCGTGCAAGCAGCGTTTTACCGGTACCCGGAGGGCCCTGCAGCAGTACGCCGTGAGGAATTTTTGCACCCAGACGGTTATACTTGGAAGGATCCTTCAGGAAATCAACGATCTCCTGCAGCTCTGCCTTTTCCTCATCCGCACCGGCAACATCGTCAAAGGTCTTGCGCTCACCGCCCTCGTTGGGATCCTGCACACGCGCTTTGCCCATACCCATGAACTTATCGCCGCCGGCAGACTGCCGCATCATTACAAAGAACAGCACGCCCATGGCGACCAGCATCAGCAGCGAGGGAATCATGCTGACAAACCACGAGGTCTCCTTGGCTGGAATATAGTCGTATTCCATGGGGGCTTCGGGATGATTCTGATCGTACTGTTCAATATACTGGTGCACATCCTCCAGGAAAAGCGTAAGAGAGCCCAGCTTATACTGCAGCGGCTGCTCTTTCCCCTTCACAGTCATTTCCATTTCGCCGGTACCAAGATCCAGCGAAAACGCGGTAACCTGCTCACTTTGGAAATACTGCACCATCTCGGAATACTTCATACCGGAGACCGTGCCGGTGGGAGTCAGAACGACTGCAAGAATCACCACCGTCAGCAGCGCCAGAAGAAGAAATCCAAGATTTCCTCTGTTTTTGTTCAAGAAATCAACTCCTATATTGCATACTGTCTGTTGCCGGAATTCCGGCACAGGATCCGGCAGCGCGCAGTACGCCGCCGATGTGTTTTACTGTGTATATACTTCCGGTTTCAGCACACCGATATACGGCAGATTGCGATATTTTTCATCGTAATCCAAACCGTAGCCCACAACAAATTCATCCGGAATAACAAAACCGGTAAAATCTGCATTGAGATCAGCCTTACGGCGGGAAGGTTTATCCAGCAGAGTTACAATACGCACACTTGCCGGGCCGCGGCTTTCCAGCATTTCCTTGATTTTGCTCAGAGTCATTCCGGAATCCAGAATATCCTCTACGATCAGCACGTTGCGGCCTTCGATGGGAACATCCAGATCCTTGACGATTTTCAGCACGCCGGTGCTCTGCACACCGCCGCAGAAAGAAGACGCCACCATAAAATCGATCTCACAGTGGCACTCCAGCGCACGCATAAAATCCGCAAGAAATACGACCGCGCCGATCAGCACCGTTACCAGCAGAAGATCCTTTCCACGGTAATATTCACTGATCTCTTTTCCCATCTCCCGAATACGCTGCCGGATCTCTTCTTCCGAGACCAGCGTTTTCAGCATCCCTTTTTCCATTTCTGTCATGATCCCAATTCCTCCGCATCTTCCACATACCAGAGGACCTCCCATACAGTATGGGCATCCTCTTCCGCCGCAAAACCGTCTGCAGCGCCCGAACCGGCCAGCCATACCACCCGGCTTCCGACCGCAAGCAACGGAAGCTTTCCGCGCAGCTGCGGCGGACAAGCGCTTTCATTGAACCACTTTTTCAGGCTCTTATCTCCTCTGCCTCTCCCCGGAGCAAACCGGTCTCCCGGCCTGCGAAACCGCAGCAACAGTGTTTTTTCTTCCTCCGGCTCACAGCCGCCACCACACTGCAAAAGCATTGAGAATATTTTATCATAATCCAAACAATTATTTAAGTCTTTTTTGTGAATTTTAAAAGCTTTCGCACCTTTTTCACTAAAAAACATATCCGCGGATGCTGTTTGCGTACCATCCACCGATCCCAGCTGGCGGATCTCCACCGAAACACCCGGTGCGCATTGATATTTTCCTATCCTTGCCGGCACCGAAAATTCCGGCAAGGCTTCCGGTTCGCCAACTTCTTCAACGTATACGCAGCCGTTTGCGCACCGCAGACGCACACCGGCGCACCATTCAACCGCTCCCCCATGCCGCACACATTCCGCAGCCAGAGAAACACGGACCGCGCTGCAGTCACCATATTGACCCAGCAGCTGTGTCAGCGCATGCCGCAGCACCACATCCGGCGCACTGGTCAGGATTTCCGCATTCCATGCAGATGAATTTTTCCATCGGCCCCGGTTCTTTTCGCAGCAGGACGCGCGTTCCAGCAATGCGTTTGCCTGCACACTGAGGTAATCATACAGCTCGTTCGCCTCGCACATCAACGCTCCAAGCGCCTGTTCCGCCGCCGGATTAACGCTTTTCAGCGCAGGTATCGCCCCATGGCGCACACGGTTGCGGGCGTACACCTCCGAAGCATTGCTGGAATCGTTTACATAGGCAAGATTGTTTTGCGCACAATACGCGTCCACATCTTCCCGCGTAAGGGTGATCAGCGGGCGAAGAAGCCGCCCCTGCCGTGCCGGTATACCCCGAAGTCCGCCCAGGCGGGAACCACGCGCCATGTGCAGCAGCAGCGTTTCACAGGAATCCGTCAGTGTGTGCGCCGTAACAAGAAAACCATCCTGTGCAACACGCCAAAGGAACTCATACCGCCGGTTTCGCAGATGCGCTTCCGACGGATGCTTCCCGTCCGGTGCAAGACGCCCGCACACCAGTGGCACCGACAGTTCTGCACACAGTTTTTGTACAAAAGCTTCATCCGCATCACTTTCCTGCCCGCGCAGCGCATGGTTCAGGTGTGCTGCTGCGACCTGAATTTCCAAATCCTGCGCATGACTTGCCAGAAAATGGCACAAGGCAACAGAGTCAGCCCCACCGGAAATGGCGACGGTGACTCTGCTGCCTTTGATATCAGGCGCATATTGCCGCAGCGTTTCATACACTGCGGCAGCAAATCGATCATTCACGCACATTGTATTCCACATTGACAAAACGGGTATGGGCGCCATCCCAGCCCAGCGGCACATCGCCGGTTTCACCATGACGGTTTTTGGCCACAATGCAGGTGGCCACATTGGCGTCCACTTCGTTTTCGCCGGTACCATCATCGTAATAGGACTCACGCAGCAGGA
>CAZYRD010000176.1:0-2330 GCA_964649475.1 uncultured Faecalibacterium sp. | reverse complement strand
TCGTCGGCGTCCTGTTCGATAGAACCGGAATCTCGCAGGTCGGAAAGCGCGGGGCGATGGGTCGCGCTGCCGCGCTCGGTGGAACGGTTGAGCTGCGACAGGCACAGCACCGGAACCTGAAGCTCTTTTGCGAGGATCTTCAGATTTCGGGTGATCTCACTGACGGCCTGCACACGGGAATCCGTCTTGATGCTGGAATTCATAAGCTGCAGGTAGTCGATAACGATAAGGCCGATGTCGGGTCGTTCCGGATCCTGATTCAGGCGGCGCACCTTGGCTTTGATCTCAGCCGCAGTGATGCTGGGCGTATCGTCCAAAAAAATCGGCATATTGCCCATTTGCTCACTGGCTACAGCGATGTCCTGCCAGTCGTTGACGGTCAGATTACCGGTACGCAGCGCCTGACTTTTGACAGCAGCCTCGCTGGAAAGAATACGGGTGACCAACTGGTCCTTGGACATTTCCAGAGAAAAAATCGCCACAGGGATTTTAGCCTTTTTCGCAACATTGGTGGCAATATTCAGTGCAAACGAGGTTTTACCCATACCGGGACGCGCCGCGAGAATAACAAGGTCGCTTTTGCCGAAACCGCCGGAAAGAATGCGGTCCAGCAGCGTAAAGCCGGTGGGAACGCCCACGCTTTCTCCTTTGCCGGTGATCTCCTGTAAGTAGGCCAGCGTATCCAGCAGGACGCTTCGCATGGACTGCAGCACGCTCTGGTCGCGGCCGCGGCGGATCTCGTAGATCTTCTGTTCCGCCGTCTCCAGCAGCATCTTGGCATCCGGTTCCTTACCGGCCATATCAAGAATCTGCGTCGCCGCATCCATCAGCATACGCACCTGATATTTTTCCTCGATGATATCCATATAACTGTCCATATTGGACAGGTGCGGCACCGTCTGAGCAAGATCCGTCAGGTACACCTTGGCAGCGTCGCCGCTTTCGAATATACCCGCATCGGTGACCCTTCCCAACAGTGTGATGAAATCCACCGCCTGCGCCGCATTGGACATTGCGCTGATCTCGGCAAAGATCTCACCGTTCTGGCGGCTGTAGAAAAACTCCTGCCGCAGACGGCTGACCATCTGCGGAACGAGATCGTGATTCAGAATAGCCGCACCAAGCACAGCCTGTTCGGCTTCGATGCTGTACGGCAGGCTGAGACCAAGCCCCTCGACCGTAAGGGTGGAACGATCCGTAGCCATGCTCGTTGACTCCTTCGTATAAGATAATCGCGCCGGAAAGCTTTTATTCCAGAACGTTGACGGTCACCTGCGCGGTGATACCGGTATAGATCTTGACCGTGACGGGATAGCAGCCATAGGCTTTGATATCAGCATCCAGTACAATCTTGCGCTTATCCAGCTCAATGCCGTAACTGTCCTTCATTGCCTGTGCAATATCCTTTGCGGTGACCGCACCGAACAGGCGGCCGTTGGAACCAGCCTTGGCGTGGATCGTAATGCCCTTCTTATTGACGGCATCCGCCAGAGCCTGTGCCGCGGCACGCTCCTGCTCCAGATGATACTGTTTGGCCTCTGCCTTGTTCTTTACATCATTGGCATTTGCTGCATCCGCAGGGACGGCCAGCTTACGCGGAAACAGAAAGTTGCGGGCGTAACCGTCCGACACTTCCACCATCTGGTCCTTTTTTCCGGTGCCTTTGATATCTTGCTTGAGTACGACTTTCATAATGATTTTCCTTTCCCTCTTATAAAGCTCCGCGCGGGTACAATACGCCCGCAGCTTCTGTTTTATCCCTGCTGGACCTCAGTCCAGTATTCGTCAATTGCTTTGCGCAGACGCGCCTGTGCTTCTTCCAGGCTGACGCCCTTCAACTGCGTACCGGCCATCATCAAATGACCGCCGCCGCCCAGTTTTTCCATGATGACCTGCACATTGATCTCGCCCATACTGCGGGCAGAGATATTGACAGTATCGCCCATCATAACGCCAACAAAGCTTGCGCGGACGTTTTCAATGCCCAACAGGTCGTTGGCCGCCTGCGGAATGACCACACGCATGCTTTCAGGCAGGTCACCGCTGAACGCAACAGCACACCCACGGTAGATCTGCGCAACGGTCACGATACGGGCTTTGTATGTATAGGCATCCAGCGTACCGGCAAACAACTGCTTTACATTTGCCGTCTGCGCACCCATACGCCGCAGATAGCCTGCCGCTTCAAAGGTACGCACACCGGTATGCACAGTAAAATCACGGGTATCCAGCATGATACCGGCCAGTAAAGCCTCCGCTTCCACTGGCAGCATGGGGGCTGTTTTCTTAATAAAATAAGGAAGCAGCTCACTGACCATCTCGCAGGCGCT
>CAZYRD010000175.1:0-5403 GCA_964649475.1 uncultured Faecalibacterium sp. | reverse complement strand
CCACCCCCAAGTACAACCTGCTGTACAAGGACTTCGGCTGGGAGATCCCCACCTACATCCACTGCCCGCCCGTTATGAAGGACGCGCAGAACAAGCTGTCCAAGCGCAACGGCGACGCCAGCTATCAGGACCTGATCGCCAAGGGCTACCTGTCCGACGCGGTGCTCAATTACCTGCTGCTGGTGGGCTGGAGCCCCGAGGGCGAGCAGGAGATCTTCTCTCTGCAGGAGATGATCGACAACTTCGACCCCACCCGCATCAGCAAGAGCCCTGCCATTTTCGACACCGCCAAGCTGCGCTCCATGAACGGCGAGTACATCCGCCGCATGACTCCGGAGCAGTTTATGGAGGTCGCCAAGCCCTACATCGACGCCACCGTGCACGTTCCCTGTGACGTGGCTCTGCTGGCCGAGGTGCTGCAGAAGCGTACCGAGGTTCTGGGCGAGATCCCCGAACAGATCGATTTCATCGACGCTCTGCCCGAGTATTCCAACGAGCTGTACACCAGCAAGAAGATGAAGACCAATCCCGAAAACTCCAAGGTTTCGCTGGAGGCGCTTCTGCCCGTGCTGGAGAACATTTCCGGGGCCGAGTGGACGCAGGAAAACATCCACGACAAGCTGTTTGCTCTCATCGAGCAGATGGGCGTCAAGAACGGCCTGATCCTGTGGCCTCTGCGCGTGGCGCTTTCCGGCAAGGAGCGCACCCCCGGCGGCGGCATCGAGCTTGCCGTCATTCTGGGCCGTGAGGAATCTCTGAACCGCATCCGCAAGGGTATCGCTCAGCTGTAATCGCATCCGTCTGCATCAAAATTCCCAAGGCCGTGTGTCTTGGGAATTTTTTCACAAAAGTCTGTAACAAACCGGCGGTTTGTGCTATTTATTGGTGAAAGGAAAAATCAGGCAGCCGCGCAGGCGGGAAAGGGGGCGTGCACCGTGCAGGATATGGAGACCATCTACCGGGAATACGCTGTGCCGGTGTACCGCTTTGCCTATACCCTCACCGGCAGCGCTGACGCCGCCGAAGAGCTGACGCAGGATACCTTCTGCGAGGCGGTGCGCTGTCTGCACCGGTACGACGGCAGCTGCAAGCTGCTGACGTGGCTGTGCCAGATCGCCCGGCACCGCTGGTACGACACCATGAAAAAACATCGCCGCCGTGCCGCCGAACCGCCGGACGAAACGCTGCCGGATCCCGCACCGGGCGTGCAGCAAAGCGTGGAGCAAACGGACGAGGTGCGCAGGCTGTACCGGTATATCCACGCGCTGCCGGAAGAGGAAAAGGAGCTGGTGCTGCTGCGTACGCTGGGCGGGCTGTCCTTTGCGCAGATCGCGGGGATCATGGGCGTCAGCGAAAACGCGGCAAGGGTGCGGTATCACCGTGCCCGCCTGAAATTGCTGGAAAGGATGAAGCGGGATGGATAAAATCTGTGTTCTGACAAGAGAGCTGCTGCCGCTGTATGCGGAAAATGCCTGTTCGTCTGCTGTGGCAGGCGTGATCGAAGAGCATCTGTCCGGCTGTGCGGAATGTCGTGCACAGTGGAACGCGCTGCGTGCGCCGCTGCCGGGTGAAAGCGCCGCAACGGATGCCGCTGCAAATGCATTAGCGCCTGCGGCGCCCTTTGTGCGCGTGTGGCGGCGTGCTCTGCGCCGCGCCGTGGCGTGGGTGCTGGTTGCTGCGCTGGCTGTCACCGCGTTGTTTTTAACGGTGTGTACGCTGCGGGGGGACGGATATACGTGGTTTACGCTGCCGGCATACATCACAGCCGAAAAGCTGGCGGACGCCGTGGTGGATATGGATCCCGTCCGGATGAACAGCTGCATCTCCTTTACCGGCGTCGGCCCGCAGGATGAACTGCAAATGCGGGAAAGACTTCTGGCACTGGCACAGGACGGTTATTTTATCCTCGAAGGCTGGTCGGAGCTGCGCCGCTGTGCCGCCGATGACGGTATTCAGGAGCTGAGCGTCTTTTTCACCGTGGATGCGCAGGGGCAGGTGTATACGGTGGAATTCCCCGGCTCATTGTGGGAGCTGTGGCGCGGAAAAGCGGCGCTTCGCCGGCCGCTGGTGATGGACGACAGCACCGGCCGCTACGTGGAACCGCTGTGGCTTGATTCTCTTGCTGATGCTCTGTGTACCCACGATCCCGGCTGAGCGCGGAAGCCTCCGGCTGCGGGCAGCAGGCCCGCAGATATGCGCGTCAGATCTTTTGAAATAAATGCGGCGGCAAATATAAAAGCATAAACGCGCCCGTTTTTCCCACACTTTTGAAAAAAGAGTGGGGGAGGAACGGGCGTTTGCTGTATAAAAAGCCAAAACGGCCAAAGCGGCTGCCGCTGAAAAAGGAGACGGAAGAAAAACAGAAGAAAGAACAGGCCGCGCCTGATCCGGCAAAGCGGCTGGCGGGGCTGGTGTTCGTACTGCTGGTGCTGTTCGGCCTGTGCGAAGCGCGTCTGGCCGGCCTTGCGCTGGATTCCGATGCGGCGGCGGCCGCGCGCCGGCAAAGCAGCTGGTCGGTGCAGCTGACGGACGGCCGAGGGATCATCTACGACCACAACCTTGTTCCCCTGACGGACACCGCGCAGCAGGCTGCGGCGGTGGTCACTGCCGGAAGCATCGACTATACCGCGCTGTTTGATCTGGCCCTGCCGGAGGAGCGCTCGCTTTTATATGAGGGCGTCGGCAGCAGCAGCCCGTTTCTTGTGCGGCTGAGTGCTTTGCCTGCGCAGCAGACGCAGGCATTGACGTTCACCTATCCGCTGCGGTACGGCAGCCTGCCGCTGGCACAGCACATCATCGGCTACTGCTCCGGCGACGGACAGGGTATGGCGGGGATGGAACGTGCCTTTGATGCGTACCTGCAGGGCGGCTCGGACACTTTATACGCCGAATGTACCACCAACGCTCTGGCGCAGGCGGCGGGCGAGGTGCGTCTGGTGCGCAGACAGGGCAGCGGCAACGCGCTGCAGCTCACGCTGGACAGCGTCATCCAGCGCATCTGTGAGGACGTTGCCGCCGAAAACATGGAAAAAGGTGCCATCGTAGTGCTGGAATGTAAGACCGGCCGTATCAAGGCAAGCGTCAGCATGCCGCAGTACGATCCGATGAATGTGCAGAAAAGCATCGAGGCAAACGATACGGCTCTCATCAACCGGGCGTTCAGTTCTTACAATGTGGGATCGGTGTACAAACCGCTGCTGGCGGCGCTGGCGCTGGAAAACGGGCTGGATCCGGAAGAGCAGTACGAGTGCAGCGGCTCCATCGGGGTGGACGGCCACACCTATCGCTGTGCGCGGCGCACCGGGCATGGCAGCATCGGCCTTGCCGAAGCGCTGCAGCTCTCCTGCAACTGCTACTTCATCCGGCTTGGGCAGCAGCTGGGCGCGCAGGCCATCGTGGAGTACTCCTCCCTCTGCGGGCTGGGCCAAGCCACGCAGCTTGGCGGGGGCTATCGGGCCGGAAGCGGCAATCTGCCGACGGTGGAGGTGCTGGCCAATTCCGGCGAGCTGGCGGGCCTGAGCTTTGGCCAGGGCAAGCTGACCGCCACACCCTTGCAGCTGGCCGCGGCGTTCAACGTGTTTGCCAACGGAGGCGTGTATATTGCGCCCAGCCTTGTGGAGGGCTGGGTGAACAGCAACACCGGAGATGTAACGCAAAGCCTGTACCGTCCGGCACAGCTGCAGCTGCTGGAGGAGGAGACCGCCGAAGCCATGCTGCAGCTGCTGGCCGGTGTTGTGGAAGAGGGCCTTGGCGCACCGGCGGCCATACCGGAAGCTGCGGTCGGCGGCAAAACCGGCACTGCGCAGACGGGCCGTACCCGCACGCTGGCCGACGGTACCCGGCAGGAGATCTACGAAAGCTGGTTTGTCGGTTTCTATCCCGCGCAGCAGCCGCAGTATACCATCGCCGTTATGATGGATTCCACCACCCTTTCCGGCGAAGACGTGGCACCGGTGTTTGCGGCAGTGTGCCGACAGTTGTATTATTTGCAGAGGGATGATTTGGCAAAATAGCACGAATTTGTGAACTTAACATAAATTTTACAAAAAAATCGGTGCAGATGTGCTACAATAAAAAGCACAATAATTCTGCGAGGGAGTAGCTGGCGCGCCACGGCGCGTAGCAAGTCAACAACACCGGCGCGTCAGCGTCTGGCTTGCTTCAAACTGCGAGACTCATGTATGGCTTCATGGCGCTGCACGGGTCCGTCTTTGGCAAAACTGTACCCGGGTGCGGCTGCGGCTGTACCCGGTTTTTTGTTTAGGCCCCTCGGAGAAAGCGAAATAACGAAAGAAGGAGAACGAGCATGAAACACTATTGCGAAGACGCTTCGGCGGTACTTGCGCATCTGGACAGCAACGCAAAGGGCCTGTCCTCTGCCGAGGCCAAAAGCCGTCTGGAGCGCAACGGCCTGAACAAGCTGGCCGAAGCCAAGGGCAAGACCCTGCTGCAGCGCTTTCTGGAGCAGCTGTCCGACCCCATGATCATCATCCTGCTGGTCGCCGCTGCTATCAGCGGCGTTCTGGCCGTGTTGGAGAACGAGGGCTTTGCCGACGTCATCATCATTCTGGCCGTTGTCATCATCAACGCCGTGCTGGGCGTCTATCAGGAGAACAAGGCCGAAAAAGCCATCGAGGCTCTGCAGGAAATGAGCGCCGCCACCTCCCGCGTGCTGCGTGACGGTCGCATCGTCAGCGTCCGCAGTGAAGAGCTGGTGGCGGGCGACGTCGTGCTGCTGGAGGCCGGCGACGCCGTGCCTGCCGACGCCCGTCTGCTGGAGAGCGCCAGCCTGAAGGTGGAGGAAGCCGCCCTGACCGGTGAGAGCGTCCCCGTTGACAAGATCGTGGATGCACTTGCCATCGGCGACAACAAGGATGTCCCTCTGGGCGACCGTAAGAACATGGTCTACATGGGCGGCACCGTGGTGTACGGCCGCGGCACCGCCGTGGTCACCGCCACCGGTATGGATACCGAGATGGGCAAGATCGCCGATGCTCTGGTGCAGGCCGAGGAAGGCCAGACCCCGCTGCAGCGCAAGCTCGGCCAGCTTTCCAGGATCCTGACCTGGCTGGTGCTGGCCATCTGTGCCGCCGTGTTTGCCGTGCAGCTGCTGCGCGCCGGCGGTCTTGACTTCGAAGTCATCATCGATTCCTTTATGATCGCCGTTTCTCTGGCGGTCGCTGCCATTCCCGAAGGCCTTGCCGCCGTTGTTACGGTGGTGCTTTCCATCGGCGTTACCAACATGTCCAAGCGCAACGCCATCATCCGCAAGCTGACCGCGGTGGAAACGCTGGGCTGCGCGCAGATCATCTGCTCCGATAAGACCGGTACGCTGACCCAGAACAAGATGACCGTGGTGGACTTCTTCGGCGACGACGAAACCAACCTGGCGAAAGCGATGGC
>CAZYRD010000174.1:0-5483 GCA_964649475.1 uncultured Faecalibacterium sp. | reverse complement strand
ATCCGGCGCTGGAAACGTGAGTATCTGGCCATGGAAGCAGCCGGTCAGGACACCACCGAAGCCGCCGTCCGGCTGAAAAAGTGGCGAATGATCCAGGCGGACTTCTGTGAGAAAACCGGCTTGCGTGTGGATGGGTTCCGAGGGCAGGTACAGGGCTTCGGCCGCAGCGCTGCGAGTAAGGCCGGATGGGTTGTGCGAAAGCAAGCACAACCGTTTTCTTCCGTGCGCGGCAGCGGCGGAGATATTGGCGATAACGGTAAAACGGAACGTCACTTTCTCGGCACAATAGACCCAAGCGATATTGCAGCCGTCACAAAGCTTCAGAAGTGATTCTGCAGCAAATATGCATCCTCCCCCGTCGAAAACATGATGGTAATCACCAAAGACGGCGAGGTGCATTTTATGACAGACAATAATCCCGGAGGGGTTGACTGTTCGTATTTGGGTGATAAACTTAAAGGCAGCTACAACATTCACTCTCATCCGCCCAACTCTACTCAATATTCTTTTAGCGATGATATCGATATGCCAAATGTATTCAGCGATGGATCGGCAGTTATGGAAGCGGTTGATTACAAGTATCGTTATCGCTTTGAACGCCCGGAAGGCATTTCCTTTGAACAGTGGGATAAAGTGAGATTTGAGGTAGAAGAGGAGCTGCCTCGGCTTATTGCTTCGGCTGGGTTCGGGGATGATGAATATGACGAACAGCGCCAACACATGCTTATGCATGAAACATGCCGGCGCTTGGGAATTAACTGTTATTCGAGGTATAAAAATGACGAAGGCTGAACAAAGGGACGCTGAGTTGCTTGCGTTAGGCAAAGACATTGCTCATCGTAGAGAATCCATTATTACTGAGTACAAAAAAACTCATGTGCTTCCGAGCCGCGGACGAATCCTCGCCCCGGAACTGCTGGAATTGGAAAAGGAAGAAGTCCGTCGATTTCGCGAGATCATAAACAAATACAAAGAATAGCCACTCTGCCGCCGGCAAGGTGGTTTTTTAACGTGTCTAACGTGCATTTTTTGCACGTTACTTACACGAAACTTGCACGTTTGCTGCAAAAATGCAAGTTTGAACCTTAAAACATAACACACAATATAACACAGGGCTTATGTTAAGGACATTTTGTCCTTGGCAGAGGCCCTTTTGTTATACAAAAAATTGCCCGGTACGGCGTAAAACTGCCGGCACAGTGGGAGCGACCCCGTACAAAGCGTATGTGCAGAAAGGAACCCCATGAAACGCGAAGATGTACTCAAACAAATCCCCGGCATCACCCCCGAACAGCTGGACTGGCGTCCGGTCCCGGCCCGCTCCATCGGGCTTTATATTTCTCCTGCAGTTTTTCTGCATTTCCAGCATCTCGCCGATGGAAAGATCGCTCATGAAATATCTCCTTTTGACGGTGTGTCAGTCATACAGTAACTGTATCACAAAAAGCGGAACTATGACGGCGGCTCTTGAAAAAAGCGTTACGGCAAAGCGGCAAACGGCGTTTTGCCGTCCCAGACATACTGATAAATGTTTCCGTACCGGCCGTTCTCGTCATTGCCCTCGTGACTGATGTACCAGCGGCCGTCGCCGACGGCGAACAGCCCTGTGGCGCCCCACGGGAAATTCCAGCCGGAGACCCCGGCGGTATCGGTGAGCGCACCGGGCTTCAGCGTCAGCAAAGCGCCTGTTTCGTTCAGGCCGGTCAGTGCGGTGCATGCCGGCGCGGCGGCCGCATCCACCGCAAACAGGCTGTAATTGCCGAATTCCTGTTTTGTGCCGGGGTATACCGCCATATAGTAGGCTTGGGTGTGGGCGTCGTATTCCAGGTTCTGCACGCCGTAGGTGGTGTTGCCTGTGTATGCAAAATACCGGCCTGCGGGGCGAAGCTCCCCGCCGCCGTGGCGGATGGCCTCGGTCAGCGGGCGGGCGGCGGCGTTCAGTGCGTCAAGGTCGTAGCCCAGCAGTACCTGATGGTCGTTATCAGTGCGGGAAACATCGCCATATATGCCATAGGCTACAAACAGATACGGCTTTGAACCCGCCGGTGCGCCGAACATGGGGCCGATGGCGGTGCCGTCGATGCCGCTGCAGCCGTACCGGTGCGGCACTGCGGCGCCGGTCTTGTCCGTTCCGGCGCCGTGATAATCCTCCACGACCTCTTTCAGGTAAACGCCCGTAACGATGCCGTCTTCTTCTGCGTCCATGTCGGGGCGGGTGATGTGGTCCACATCAAAGATCGTCATCAGAAAAGCGTCCTCGGTGTGGCCGTCTGCGGCGATGCCCCTGCCGATGGCGTCGTTTTTGTATTCCAGAGAACCGTATACCCGACCGTCTGCTTTGTTGAAGGCGATGCAGCCGAGGTGCCCGGTCAGACCGCCGACGCTGCCCACAAGCTCGCCTTTCAGCGTAAGCTTGACCAGCTGCGTGGTGAACGAACAGTAAAGAAACCCTTTTTCAAGATCCAGTGCAATGCCCTGAATGTGATGTCTGCCGAAATAACCGGTGAAAACAGGCTGCATATCGGTTGCCCTCCCCGTGGTGTTTTTTTTCATTATACACCCCGCTTTTGTACATTGCAAGGGGTGTTCCCGGTATGCGGAGGGCTTGTGCGGCGTCTGCCAAATTCCTCTGTTCTTTTTCATACAAATATGGTATAATGAAAGAAAACGGCTGTTTTGCGGCTGACCGCAGACTGCCGGTGCGATATTTGGGACGCATAAAAATGAAAGCGAGGTGCGGAAATGCAGATACTGAAAAGATCGGGTCTGTTTTTGTTGTCGCTGGCGGTGATCGCCGCGGCGGTGATTTCGGTGCAGCACATTATTCTGCCGGATGTGCCGGCGGTGGCGATGGATGTGCAGCAGAATTTTTCTGCGCTCAGCGCCTCGCTGGAGGACCTGCCCGCGGATCTGAAGACCCAGCAGGCGCAGCTGGATGCTCTGCCGGCGATCGTGAAAAACGCGGGCAGCGACACGCTGTATTATGGCGTCAACACGGCGCAGGGCGTGGGCTGGTACAGCCGGCAGTTTGCGGTGGAGCCCCGTCTTGTACACGAGGAGCTGTTCGGCCTTGCGGACAGAGCCTTTGACGCACTGGCCCGCCTTGCCGAAGCCTGCGCGCAGCAGGAGATCTGCCTTGCGGCGGTGATCGACGTCAACGCGCTGTCCGGAGGGCTTTCCGGAGATAAGGCGCTGGCGGATGAGGATTTCCTCACCCTGCTGTCCGGCGCGGTGCGGGATATTTCGGCCAAATACGGCGTCGGCGCTGTGGTGCTGGCATTTTCGGATGCCCCTGCGGACAGCACCGCCAGCCGTGAGGCGCTCTCCGGTGTTGCACGGCTGTGCCGTGTGCCGCTGGCACTGGAGCTGCCCGCCGGTCACGGCCTGCTGCGGGTGACGGATATCGGAGCAACGCTGGCGGTGGCCAGAGTGGAGAGCGACGCCGACGCCCCTGCCGCAGCAGCGCTTGCCGCCGCGGCGAAGAACGGCACCGGGCTGCCCGTGCTGTGGCGCGCGGTGGACGGACAACTGCTTGCCGCCGCGGCCTACTATGCCGCGGGACAGGGGCTTCCGGTGCAGAGCTGCGTGTGGAGTACGGTAAAGCAGGCGGACCTGGAACCGGAACTGCTGCAGGAGCGGCAGGCGGCGGTGGCTTCGCTGGAAAACAGCGGCCTTTCCGCCGTTGCCGCGCTGCCCGCCATCGGCAATACGCTGGCGGTAAGTTACCCGGCAGAAGGTGCGGTCCTGTACAGCGGCACGGTGTTCATTACGGGAACTTCCGATCCTTCGCAGCCGCTGACGCTGAACGGCAATGAGGTGCGCCGCACCGGAGAAAGCGGCGCTTTCGGCGTTCTGGCAGAGCTGGAAGAGGGCGAAAACACGCTTGTTCTGGCGCAGGGCGATACCGTTGCAGAACGCAAAGTGCAGCGCGCCCGTGCAGAGCAAAGCGGCGGTGCCATACAGCGGGACGGCACCGTCCGTCTGTACGAGGGCACGCGCATCCGCGTCACCAGCTGGATCGCCAGTGTGCTCTCCGATCCGGACAACGAGGATATGATCAGGGAGACCGCCAAGCAGGGCGGCGTTGCAGTGGTCAACCGCTGTGCCACCACCGTGCGCAACGGCCAATATACCTATATTTACGAGCTGACCACCGGTGGGTGGATCCCGGCGTACCACTGCGAGGCCGTTACCGAAAACATCGGTCCGTGGCCGTTGGCGGATTTTGCCGTTGCCCGTGACGGTGCGGATGAATACATCACGCTGGTGCGCGGCGGCACGGCGCTGGGCTACGACAGCTGGGATGAGGAAAACGCCTTGCTCACCGTCACGCTGGCCAACACGCAGGGCGTGGAGGGTGAATTCGCCATAGACAGCCGCTTTGTTACAAAAATGGAAACCGAACCGGTGCAGGACGGCGTGCGGCTCACCATCCGCACGGACGGCGCACAGCAGCTCTGGGGCTACGATGTTACTTATAACGAAGCAGGCGATACCGTCTTGTACCTGAAGGCCGCGCCGCAGCTTGTGCTGGATTCCGCCCGTCCGCTGGCCGGGGCGACCGTGCTGCTGGATGCAGGTCACGGCGGCGATGACACCGGCGCCGTCGGCATTGCCGGTGCGCTGGGCGGCCCGGCGGAAAAAGATCTCAACCTCGCCGTTGCGCTGGCGGCGCAGGCTCGCCTGGAGCAGCTTGGCGCTGAGGTGGTGATGGTGCGCAGCGGGGACGAATTCCTCTCACTGGAAGATCGCAGCCGCCTTGCAAATGAGGTGCATCCGGATGTGTATCTGGCGGTGCACCACAACAGCGTGGAGCTCACCGTGGACGCCAACTCTGTCAGCGGGGCTTCGGCGTATTATTTTACCCTGCCGGGCAAACAACTGGCAGACTGCCTGCTGCCCGGGGTGGCCGCCTCCGGAAAACGGGATAACGACGGTTCCAACTGGAGCTATTTCTACGTCACCCGCATGACCTATACCCCGGCGGTGCTGCTGGAGTACGGCTTCCTTATCAACCCCGCCGAATATGAGGCCTGTGCCGATCCGCTCACCATCCTGCAAGAGGGTGACGCCACGGCGCAGGGCATTGTGGAATTTTTCCGTGCCCGTCTGCGCTGATACCGGAAAGAAAACTGGAAAAACAAAAGATAATGCAGAGATTCCGCCGTTTTTTTCGAAAATCCTTATTTAGGGTTTGAAATCAGCGGCGGAATGTGTTATACTGAATTGTCAAAGGGCTTTTACAGCCCGGTTTTCTGCGCCAAAAAACAGATGCAGATGAATTTTGAATAAAAATGTGATAGCAGGGGGACTTGAACCATGTCCATACATTCCAAATGGAGCAACATCAAGCGTAAAAAAGAAAAGACCGACGGCGCCAAAGCCAAGGTGTTTACCAAAATGGCCCGCGAGATCCTCGTGGCCGTCAAAGAGGGCGGCAGCGGCGATCCCAACACCAACGGCCGTCTGCGTGACGCCATTGC
>CAZYRD010000173.1:0-5500 GCA_964649475.1 uncultured Faecalibacterium sp. | reverse complement strand
GCCGGAGCTGGTGCAGGACATGTTCGCCACCTATCTGGACCGGTGCAAAAAGCTGTTTGACCGCATCTGGGACGCCGGTTACCGCTTTGATGAGATCTACTGGCCGGACGACATGGGCTACAAGGGCACCACCTTCTTTTCTACCGCCACCTATCGCGAAATGCTGCAGCCGTTCCACAAGGCGGCCGTGAACTGGGCCCACGAAAAAGGCATCTACGCCCATCTGCACAGCTGCGGCAACGTGATGACCCTTGTGCCGGACATCGTCGCCACCGGCGTGGACGCGCTGAACCCGCTGGAGGTCAAGGCCGGTATGGACGCGCTGAAGCTGAAGAAAGAGTACGGCGACAAGCTGGTGCTGCACGGCGGCATCAACGCCGTGCTGTGGGATGACGCCGACGCCATCATCGCCGAGATCGACCGTGTGGTTCCGGCGCTGAAAGAGAACGGCGGCTTTATCTTCTCCTCTGACCACTCCATCCCCAACAGCGTTTCGCTGGAAAACTTCCGCCGCATTGTGGAAGAGGTCAAACGCGTGGGCAGCTATTGATTTGCCGTATGCCAAAAAGGAACTGCCGGGCGGCAGTTCCTTTTTATTGTGTGGGACGGCAAAGCGCCTGTCACAGAAACAACGTCCACACCGTTTTGCTGACGATGTGCAGCAGCGCATGGCTGAGCATGGCGTACTGGATGCCGTACCGGCGATAAAGCCTGCCGAACAGCAACCCGAAGCCGCCGTTGAGCAAAAAGCAGCTCCACACTGCCGATCTGTGCAAGCAGAAGCTCAACGGTGGCGGCATCGTACAGTTCCATCTGATACAACGTGACAAAATAACCGGCGACCGCTGCCGCGGGCAGCAGCGGCAGCACGAACAAAAGCGTTTTTTTAAGCTTGTTCATCGGGCTTCTCCACGCAGGTCTCCACGCAGAAGCCCTTGTGCCCGCAGGCGGTACAGGTCAGCTTGCGGGTACGCAGCGTATGGTTGGCAAAGAACATCTCCCGGAAGCCCGGCTGAAACACGTTGTGACAGGACGGACAGATGTACCACACATTCCGGTAATAATAGCGCACCAGCCACATGGTTCCCATCAGGACCAGACACAGCGCCGCCGCAAGCAGCCACCAGCTTCCGGTTTTGATGCCATAGATCAGGCCAACCCATTCGAGCAACTCCAGCGGGATGCCGATCCCCAGCATGATACCGCGGACGCGGCGAAGTCTTTTTCTGTTTTCCATAACATGCGCTATGTCACCGATGGATTCAACGGAGAAGCTTTTCACCGTTTTCAGCTCCCGCTGCAGACGCTCCAGCTTTTCCAGCCGCTGCTGGCGCTGCGCAAGCTCTGCACTCAGCACTTTCTGCTGCTGGTCCAGCAAAAGGTCGATGACATTTTCCGGATGCTCTTCCCGCAGCAGCTGGGCGATGGTGTTGATGGGAAGCTCCAGCTCCCGCAGAAAACAGATGATCCTCATGCGGCGCAGGTCCTCCTCCGAATACAGCCGGCGGCCGCCTTCAGAAAGCTCGCTTGGCGCAAGGATGCCGCGGGCATCGTAATACTGCACCGTGCGCACCGTGACGCCGCACAGCTTTGCCAGCTCTCCCGTTGTGTATTTTGACATAGCGTTCACCTCCTTTGGTGCTTCCAGAATACCACATGACGCAGCGTCACAAGCAACCCCTGACGCCGGGGGATTTTTAATATTTTCCGATAAATACCGTGAAACCGACCGACGGCAATAGGTACAAAAGCGGCCGCCGCACACCGCAGCAGCCGCTCTTATTATTGTGTGCTGAGTTCCAGATAACAGCTGGTAAACATCGGAAGCTCCAGCTCCAGTACGGCATCGCCGCGAACGGTCAGCGCCATCACAGGCTGCAGGTCACGGGTGTCATCCAGCACGCTGAGCTGCACCCGTGTGGGTACATCCGCCGAAAGGCCGGCAAGCTCCAGCGTCAGCTTTTCGGCAGGCGCTTCGTCCACGTCCGCATAGCGGGTGATCAGCACAGCCCCGGCAGCTTTACCGGCTGCATTTTTGCCGGCCGCCGCGGCGCAATAGACGGCAGGGTCGTCCGAAACGCTTTGAACGCAGCCGCCCAGTTCGTACAGACCGCTCCATGCCAAAAAGGGATAGTAGCCCTTCAGCGGCTCGAAAAACGTCTGGGAGAACATGCCGTTAAACGCGCTGGGACGGGCGTCGTAGTACATCAGGTGATCCACCGGCGAAGCCTGCCCCGCGCACATGACGGCGGCAATGAAAGCAGCGCCTTTCAGCTCTTTCTGGACACGCATGGAATACACATAGGCATCCCCTCCCCAGCCTCTGACATAGTTCCATTCATTGAGGATCAGTTCCGTGCCTGCGCCATAGCCGTATTTTTCCAGCACTTTTTTGGCATTTTCACTGTTTTCCACCAACTCCTGCGGTTCATGCGCGTAGCCGTGGAAGGAAAAGAAGTCCAGCGGCAGATTTTCCTTCTGCAGACGGGAGAAGAAAACCTCGTTGTACGCCGCATTCCAGCTGCTGCACAGCGCCGGGCCACCGATCTTCAGCTGCGGGAAGCAGTTTTTGAGATGGCGCACCGTAACGGCGAAAAGCTCGGCAAACTGCTCCGGCGTGCCAAGCCAGCAGGGACTGGGCACATCGCCGTTGTCCGGCTCGTTCCAGATCTCCCAGTATTCAATATCCATGTGAAAGCCGTCCGCCCAGCCTTCATTGTAATGGCGGATGAAATGCTCGCAGATCACCGCCCACTTGCAGAAATCCTTCGGCGGATAGGCACCCACCTTTTTCTGGTGCTCAATGGTGGCGCCAAGCCGGAAGAACGGCTTTGTGCCCACGGAGAGCATATTCTGCAAATAGTTGTCGGTCTGTTCAAAATCATAGGAGGCCGGATCCGTGGGATCCGCATCAAAATTTTTAAACACGCGATGAACGTCCACGGTGTGCTCGCCGCCATACCCGGTGTAGGCGGCCGAGTCGTGCGTTCGAGCATACGGGATGCGCGCTTTACGGAACGCATCAAAATTATTCAGCGCCGTACGCAGAGACCCCGCAGGGCCGTTGTTGACGGAATGCATGATCTTGACCGGTCCGGTCATCTGTGAAAAGTCAACCTTTACCTTACTCATGGTTCAGCCTCCAGTCCTCTGTTTTGTATCTGTATCATACCATACCCTCCCGCAAATAGCAAGCATCCGGCGGCAGCGTCCATCCCCTTTTCTCCTCCTTTACTTTTTGCCTTCCCCTTGCTATAATGGTTGCAATATCTTCTGCAGGAGGCCTTTTATGACTGCCGGTGCCAAAAATTTCAAACGGACCAGGTTCGCCTGTTTTTACACCTATGTGGCCATGTCCTCGGTGTTCAGCCTGCCGCCGCTGCTGTTCGTCACCTTCCGCGAAACGTACGGCATCTCCTACACGCTGCTGGGCACGCTGGTGCTGATCAATTTCTGCACCCAGCTTACCATTGACCTGGTCTTCACCTTCTTTACCAAATACTTCAACATCCACAAAACCGTCACGGTCATGCCGCTGCTGACCACCGCCGGTCTGCTGACCTATGCGCTGGTGCCCACCCTGTTCCCGCAGCACGCCTATGCCGGGCTTGTGCTGGGCACGGTGATCTTTTCGGTGGCGGCAGGCCTGTGTGAGGTCCTGCTGAGTCCCACCATCGCTGCAATGCCGTCGGACAACCCCGACCGCGATATGAGCATGCTGCATTCGTTGTACGGCTGGGGCGTGGTGCTGGTGGTCAGCGTCAGCACGCTGTACTTCGCTGTTTTCGGCACGCAGAACTGGGTGTATCTGGTCATATTCTGGTCGCTGCTGCCGGTGGGCAGCTTTGCGCTGTTCGCCACCTCTCCCCTGCCGGAAATGGACCTGACCCCCAGTGACGCCGACGCCCCGCAGAAGGCCGCAAAGCGCACCGCCGGTATGGCGCTGTGCGTGGCATGCATCTTTTTGGGAGGTTCGGCCGAAAACGTCATGACCAACTGGATCTCCGCCTTTATTGAAAACGCACTGCACATTCCCAAGGCCGTTGGCGATATTCTTGGCCTTGCGCTGTTTGCCCTGCTGCTGGCCACCACCCGCACCGTATACGCCAAGCGCGGCAAAAATATTTATAAGACCCTGTTCATCAGTATGGTCGGTGCCTTCGTCTTATATTTGATCGCCGGTATTTCGCCCAGCAATGCGGTGGCAATGCTGGCCTGTGTGCTGCTTGGCATGTGCACCTCCATGCTGTGGCCGGGCACGCTGATCCTGATGGAAGAAAAAATGCCCAACCCGGGCGTTGCGGCCTACGCCCTGATGGCCGCAGGCGGCGATTTCGGCAGTTCGGTGGCGCCGCAGCTGCTGGGCGCTGTGGTGGACCGCGTTTCCGCCAGCGAATGGGGCATCGGCCTTGCGCAGACGCTGGCGCTTTCGCCGGAGCAGATCGGCATGAAAACCGGCATGCTCATCTCGGCGCTGTTCCCGCTGGCAGGCATCGGCGTTCTGCTGGCCATCCGCCGCCATTTTGCCAAAGCGGACTGACCGGATTGGCCGCACAATACCCTGTATACGGCACTTCACAGCATTTTGGGGCGTATTCTCTCCCGTCCGTCGTTATCAACACATCAAAAACAGCAGACCGGCCGGTCTGCTGTTTTTGATGCTGTGCGGTTTATTCGGGCAGTGCCTCCAGCGCCTGCTCCAGATCGGCGATCAGGTTGTCCACGTTTTCCAGGCCGACATGCATACGGATCAGATGGCGGGGGTTGCCGTGCTTGATGCTGTCGGGGTCGCAGGTGATGTACACCACAAGGCTTTCAAAGCCGCCCCAGCTGACGCCGCTCTGGAAATAGTGCAGCTTGTCGATGAACTTTTTTACATCCTCGGCTTCGCCGTTGGGCACAAAGCTCAGCAGGCCGTTGGTGCCGGAGAGATACTTTTCAAACAGATCCTTCTGCTCGTAGGTTTCGGAGCCGGGATAGAACACCTTCTGCACCTTGGGGTGCTTTTCCAGGTAGGCGGCCACCTTTTTGCCGTTTTCGCCGTGCTGCTTCAGGCGCAGCGGCAGGGTGCGCAGGCCGCGGATAAGCAGCCACGCCTGATGAGGATCCATAATGCCGCCGAACAGCGTACGGTCCACGTTCTGGATCTCGGTGATGATCTCACGGCGGGAGACCAGCACACCGGCCACGATGTCGCTGTGGCCACCCATATACTTGGAAGCGGTGTGGCAGACGATGTCGATGCCGTGCTTCAGCGGCTGCTGGTGCAGCGGCGTGGCGTAGGTATTGTCGATCACGGTGCCGATGCCCCGCTCTTTGGCCAGTGCCGCCACTTCCTCCCGATCCTGCATCTCCAGCAGAAGACTGGAGGGACTTTCCAGATAGATCAGGGTGGTGTTGGGACGGATGGCTGCCCGGATCTCCTCCACACAGTTCCCCCGGACCAGGGTGTGTTCCACGCCGAATTTGTCCCTCAGATACTCCCGTACAAAGGTGTGGG
>CAZYRD010000172.1:0-5506 GCA_964649475.1 uncultured Faecalibacterium sp. | reverse complement strand
GTTTCGTAAATGGCGGCGTCGCCGTGGGGGTTCAGGCGCATGGTCTGGCCCACGATGTTGGCGCTTTTGGTACGGCCGCCCTTCAGCAGGCCCATCTGGTACATGGTGTACAGCAGCTTGCGGTGCGAGGGCTTGAAGCCGTCGATCTCCGGCAGCGCACGGCTGACGATGACCGACATGGCGTAGGGCATATAGTTGCTTTCCAGTGTATCGGTGATGCCGCTTTCCAGCACGATGCCGGCATCGGCGATCTCTACGTTATCCCCCAGCTGCGGGCGCGTTGGTACGGGCTGCCGGGCGGTTTTCTTTTTTGCCATGGTGGTTTCCTTTCTTTGGATGAGATGTGTAAGTCCTGTGCGCGGCGTGTATCACCGGCAGTCCGTGCAGCGGCACGGACGCCTGCGGCGCGCCTCAGCTCACATCCAGATCATCCAGATATTCGTAGCCGTGGTTGGCAATGTGCTCTTTTCGGCCGGCGAGGTCGTCGCCCAGCAGCATTTCAAACACCTCGGCAGTGCGCCTGGCGTCCTCCGGCATGACCTTGATCAGGCGGCGGGTCTCGGGGTTCATGGTGGTCAGCCACATCATATCCGGATCGTTTTCACCAAGGCCCTTGGAGCGCTGAATGGTGTACTTTTCCTTGCCGATGCGGCTCAGGATATCCGCCTTTTCCGCCTCGGTGTAGGCAAAATAGGTCTTGTTTTTGGTGGTGATCTCGTACAGCGGGCTTTCCGCGATATAGACGTAGCCCTCGTTGATGAGGGTGGGCGTCAGCCGGTACAGCATGGTGAGGATCAGGGTGCGGATCTGGTAGCCGTCCACGTCGGCGTCGGTGCAGATGACGATCTTGCTCCAGCGCAGCAGCGAAAGATCAAACGCCGCCAGCTGGCTTTTGCCGCGGGTGGCAACCTCCACGCCGCAGCCCAGCACACGCAGCAGGTCGGTGATGATCTCGCTTTTGAAGATGCGGGGGTAGTCCGCCTTGAGGCAGTTGAGGATCTTGCCGCGAACGGGCATAATGGCCTGGAACTCACTGTCGCGGCTCTGCTTGACCGCGCCCATGGCCGAATCGCCCTCCACGATATACACTTCGCGCTTTGTCAGGTCGCGGCTGCGGCAGTCCACAAATTTTGCCACGCGGTTGGCCATATCCATCTGCTTGGTCAGATTGGATTTGACCGCCACACGGGTCTTTTCGGCCTGTTCGCGGCTGCGCATGTTCACCAGCACCTGATTGCACAGGCGGCTGGCCTCTTCGGGACGCTCAATGAAGTAGACCTCCAGATCGTGCTTGAGGAAATCCGTCATGGCCACCTGCACAAAGCGGTTGGTGATGGATTTTTTGGTCTGGTTTTCGTAGCTGGTCTGGGTGGAGAAGCAGCTGGAAACGAACACAAGGCAGTCGCAGATATCCTTGAAGGAGATCTTGCCCTCGCCTTTTTTATACAGGTTTTTCTGCTTGAGATAGCCGTCGATCATGCTGACAAAGGCGCTCTGCACAGCCTTTTCCGGGCTGCCGCCGTGCTCCAGCCAGCTGGAGTTGTGGTAGTATTCCACCTGCTGCACCTTGTTGGAGAAGCTGAACGCCACGTTCATTTTCACCTTGTACTTGGGTCGGTCCTCGCGGTCGCGGCCCTCGGCGGCGGAGGACGCAAAATGCACCGGGGTCAGCACGTCCTCGCCGGTCAGCTCCTCCACGTAATCGCGGATGCCGTTTTCGTAGTAATACTCGCTGGTGACACGCTTGCCGCTGGTCTCGTCATGGAAGATGAAGTGCACGCCGGCGTTGACCACCGCCTGCCGGCGCAGCATATCGGTAAAGTATTCCGCCGGGACGGCGATGTCGGTAAACACCTCCATGTCCGGTTTCCAGCGCAGGGTGGAACCGGTCTGGCGGCGGGTGGTGGGCTCCTTTTGCAGGCCGCCCACGTTTTCGCCTTTTTTGAAGTCCAGATGATAGTGGAAGCCGTCGCGGAAAATATCGGCGGTCATATACTCGCTGGCGTACTGCGTGGCGCACAGACCAAGGCCGTTGAGGCCCAGTGAGTATTCGTAGTTGTCATCCGCGCCGTACTTACCGCCCGCGTACATCTCGCAGAACAGCAGCTCCCAGTTGTAGCGTTCTTCGTTTTTGTTGTAGTCCACCGGCATGCCGCGGCCGAAGTCCTGCACTTCGATGGAGTTGTCCGCATATTTGGTGACGACGATCTTGTCGCCGTAGCCTTCGCGGGCCTCGTCGATGGAGTTGGAGACGATCTCGAAGATGGCGTGGGCGCAGCCTTCGCGGTCATCGGAGCCAAAAATAACGCCGGGGCGTTTGCGTACTCGGTCGGCGCCTTTCAGCGAGGCAATGCTTTCGTTGGTATATTCCGGTTTTTTGGGCATTCTGTTCACTCTTTTCCTTGTTGAATCACCCTTTGCGGCACGCAACCGGCCGTTGGGGCATATCTGTCCAATTATACTTGAAAGTATACCACATCTGGTGGTAAAATTCAAGATTTCGCCCGCATATCCGCAATGCGAAGATATGCACATTCGCAACGCAAAGAAAAACGGGCAGAAAGCCGCCGGGCCTTCCGTCCGTTCTTTGTTCAGACCGTCTGCCGACACCGGCCGCACCGTTATTTCCCGCCGTTGTCCTCAATGGCGTTCAGATCCAAACAGGCATACATACAGTCGATATCGCCCTCGGTCCAGAAGAGCTCTGCCAGATCACAGGGCTGTGCGCCATGATTGACCTTATTGCCAAACACGCGGCAAGAAAACGTTCCGGTGCGTTCCAGAATTTTGTACGCCGGCTTCCGCGGTTCATTGAGCTTTTTGATAAAGAACGCCATTCCGGAAAGACCGTTTTCCATGGCTGCAGTTCTGGCCCACACAAAGTACAGCTCTCCGTTTGCGGCGGTGTGAATAA
Organism: uncultured Faecalibacterium sp.; assembly: GCA_964649475.1. Taxonomy (GTDB): domain Bacteria; phylum Bacillota; class Clostridia; order Oscillospirales; family Ruminococcaceae; genus UBA1762. The sequence goes on along the minus strand of CAZYRD010000172.1, from coordinate 2,592 downwards.
ACCCGTTGTACGAAAGATCCCACTCGCCGCCCTCTTCCGCCCGGTCGATCACGACCCGTTCCTTCACTTCACCGCCGGACAGCCGGTACAGGCACAGCTCGCTGTACATCGGCACACCGGGGAAGAAACGGTCCCGCATATAGCCCGACCGGATATTCCTCTCGTGAGCCATGAATATCATATCGCCGTCAGGGGCGAAACGGCAGTCCAGATTGTCGATGACGCCGCAGGTATCGGTCATATCGGCGATGACTACCGACGGACGAAGATCCTCCTGCATGATATCCGGACTGTACCGCAGATAAACCGTCCGGAACACATAGTCAAAGCCGCTCGTCCTCCGGTTGTATTCCAGCCATTCTTCGTTGGGCTCGATGATGTCCTGCAGCGCAAAAAGGTAGGTCTCGCTGTTCTTCATGGCGATGTTGTGGTAGCAGGCGCGGTACGGAAATTCCAGCCCGCCGCTGCGGAGCGGCTGCAGCTTTGTATCCGTAAGCGACCAGACGTGTTTTTCCTCCGGATAGTGGATATTGGTAAAGAACAGATTTCCGTTGGACTCGTCCACACAGCTGCTGCGGTAGTTGTGGCTTTTAAACGGATGATCCGGTTTATCCCACGGGAGCGTCTGCACATTGAGCAGCTTTGTATCGCCGGAGATATCAAAAATGCAGGCGGTCGGCGTACAGGGAACAAGAAAAGTGCGCTGTTCTTGGGGATAACGGTTCTTTGGCGGGTTCAGCGTCATGGCCAGCCGGTCATTGCCCAGGTACAGCAGATGGCCGGCGTCCATTTGGTACGCGCTTTCATCCGACCAGACAAGCTGCCACCCGCCGTCACGCTTTTCATACAGCATGGGGTAAACATTGCACATGCCCATGCGGTCCGGTATGCGCTGAGCCGTACTGAAAAAGACCCGGCTGCCCACCCGCAGAAGATGGGATGCCTGATAGTCATGTGTGGGGCAGTTGCTGTCCCACGGGTTCAGGCTGCATATCCTTTCCACACGCACTTCACTCTTTCGGTTCATTGCATATCCCCTTTCCTTTTTTCAAAAAGCCGGATACCGTTCAAACTGCAATGCATTTTTACACGTTATAGAACGACGCAGGATTATCCACCAGCATCGATCTTGCCCACAGCCTTGCCTTCTCCGGCGTGAGCGTCCCGTCCTCCACCTTTGCGGCAAGCGCGGCGGACATGGTCTCGTTCATCATCATGCGGTGGCCGTACACACGCTCGATATCAATAAAATCGCCGCCGAAGCCGTGCACCTTGTTTCTGGGGAGGAAGTCGACGATCTGGCACAGCGCGTCCTTTGCAAAGTGCTGCGAGATGATGTAGGTCCAACACAGATCCACACACACGTTATGGTAGCCCTTGGCCATCATCAGCGACGGCTTTACATACGGATATCCCAGATGGAAAAAGTCAAACCGGACGTCGGGGTGCCGGTAGATCAGCGGGATGTAGCCCTCCGGCGAATACCCGCGGAAATCCTCCCAGTAGCCCGTGTGCACCGAAACGGGCAGAGCCGCCCTGCCCGCCTCGTCCAGGATCAGATCCACGGTATACCAGAACAGAGGGATGCTTCTTTCCGCCGTCGGCGACTGCAGCAGCCGCCGCAGCTCGGCAGCGGCCGCGTTTTCACCCACCGGCTCATACGGCAGGCCAAGCATCAGCTTGACGCCTTTGTTGTCCAGCGTTTTCAGGGTACGGATATAGCCGTGCACCCGTTCCTGCACATCATCCAGATTTTTGACGCCGGTGTAAAAGTATCCGTCCTGTACAAAATGCTCCCCCACCGGAGGATCCGGCACGCGGACGACCCGCTTCAGCAGATCGGTGTTTTTGGGAAAGCGCTGTGCATAGGGGATCAGGTCGTCGTTCATCGCCACACGGATACCGCAGTCGCGGAACATCTTCTTGTAATACCCCGGCTGCTTGCGCGCCTGCAGCTCTTCCGAAATGCGCCGGTAATTCTCCTTTGTAAGCATATCCACACCGAAGCCGTGCTGCAGAACGATCTTCGTCGCCTTCATATAAGAGGTATCTTCCACAAGAGGAGACCATTTTTCGTAAATTTCCCATTTGTGCTCCAGATCCGTATCCGGAGCATAAAAGGCGTTTATCTCATCCCGGCTCATCCCGGCAGACAGAAAATCGCCCCGGTTGTACTGATCCACCAGAAGCGTAAAATCCACTTTCTTTTCCACGGCGGCCTTTTCATCGATAAGGTGCTCATGACAGTCAACGATCTCCAGACCGCTGATGTACTCGTACAGTTCCTGCCGCAAATTATCCAACTTCATATGACGTCCTTCCCCTTTCTTTCACCAATAAAAACAACGACGCAAAATACTTTACGCCCGGTTCCGAACAGTTGAGTTCCTGTTATAAACCATATCACATCCCACACCAGAATGCAATGCCGGAATATCGCAGCAAATTTGCTTGAGCTTTTTGTGCAGCCCTGCTATAATAGCATCATAAGCAAACCGCTTTTTCAAACGGACATGCTGCATCGTCAACGCCATCAAAGGAGCATACCATGACCACCATCGAACAAAGAAAACAGCGCTGGAACGATTTTTA
>CAZYRD010000171.1:0-5530 GCA_964649475.1 uncultured Faecalibacterium sp. | reverse complement strand
TTTTCGATCTGGTCGCGGGCGGAGTAGGTCTCCTCGTCGGCATTGCCGCCGTACTCAAAGCTGACGTTTTCACCGTAGCACAGCAGCATGGTGTTGAACTTGAGCGCCATGTGCAGGGGGAAGGTGTAGATGAGGCGGTCCACATACCAGGTGGGCTTGCCGTATTTTTCAAAGAAGTTGCGCATCAGGATCTTCTGCGCCTTGATGTTGGGCTTGCAGGAGATGATGGTGCAGCCGAACTCCTCGCTGATGTTTTTCAGGTTGTGCTTGCCGGCTTCGGTCATGGGGAAGTTGTCTTCGGCACTGAACAGAATGGGGTTCATGTGCATGACTTCCTTCAGGATATACACCTGAAAATGGCTGTCCTTGCCGCCGGATACGGCAACGGCGCAGTCGTAGTTGCCGGGGCCGTTGCAGCCGCGGTACTTGTCGCACAGAGCCTCAAATTCTTTCCAGCGGGCGGCCCAGTCCACATCGGCACGATGGTCGTAATGCGTACAGGCAGAGCAGACGCCCTCCTCGTTGAACGTAATGCCCGGACGGGTGTCCGGCATGGTGCAGCGTTTGCAGTATTTCATAATGCGTTTCTCCTTGTTTTTTTGTTTTGAAAACAGGCGCAGATATTCCCATCATTTAGAATACGCCTTTTATAAAGAAATATCAAGTGTTTGTCCGATTTTTTATAAAATTTCTTTATTTTTTTGCGACATTTTGCATTGCAGTTTGCTGAAAAATGGTTTATAATGAAATTAACAAAACAAAAGGCGGAGCGTGCGCGTTATTTTGGCATCGTGCAGCCGTTTTCCGTCTTTTTTCAAGAGTAGGAGAGCATTATGGCAAACACTGTTTTGGTCACCGGTGCCGACGGTTTCATCGGCAGTCACCTTACCGAAGAACTGGTGCGCAAGGGCGAACGCGTCAAGGCGTTCTGCTACTACAACTCCTTTGGCAAATGCGGCTGGATCGATACCCTGCCAGCCGAGATCCGCAATGAGATCGAAATTTTTATGGGCGACATCCGTGACCCCAACGGTGTGCGCGTCGCCATGAAAGGACAGGACGTCGTCTACCATCTGGCGGCGCTGATCGCCATCCCCTTCAGCTATCACAGCCCGGACAGCTATGTAGACACCAACATCAAGGGCACCCTGAACGTACTGCAGGCCGCCCGTGATCTGGACACCAAGCGTCTGCTGGTCACCTCCACCAGTGAGGTGTACGGCACCGCGCTGTATGTTCCCATTGACGAAAAGCACCCGTACCAGGGACAGAGCCCCTACTCCGCCACCAAGATCGGCGCCGACCGTCTGTCGGAAAGCTTCTACCGCAGCTTTGATCTGCCGGTGAGCATCGTACGCCCCTTCAACACCTACGGTCCTCGTCAGAGCGCCCGCGCCGTCATCCCTACCATCATCACCCAGCTGCTGGACGGCTACGAGGAGATCCATCTGGGCAGTCTGACCCCTACCCGCGACTTCAACTTCGTCAAGGATACTGCCGCCGGCTTTATGGCCATTGCCAACTGCCCCGAGGCAGTCGGTCAGGAGATCAACATCGCCACCGGTCAGGAGATCTCTGTGGGTGATCTCGCCAACGAGCTGATCCGTCAGATCAACCCCAACGCCCGCATCGTATGCGAAGAGCAGCGTCTGCGTCCGGAGAAGAGCGAGGTCAACCGTCTGCTGGGCAACGCCGAAAAGCTGCGAAGCATGACCGACTGGAAGCCCGCCTACTCCTTTGAGCAGGGTCTTGCCGAGACCATCGCCTGGTTCCGCACCAACCGCGAGGGTTACAAATCTGATATTTACAACGTATAAGCAAGCCACTTCCGGCCGGCTGCCGCAGCGTGCGGCAGCCGGCTTTTTGATATTATCGCAAAGCCTTTTCTTCTTTTTGCGATTTCTCCTGAACTTTAACATCCCATCGAAAATCTTTGTTTTAGACGAATATAATTTTTCTTTAAGATTTCTTCAAGATTTTTTAATTTCATTTGTAAAGTGGTTGCCTGTGCCCTTTTTTTGTGTTATGCTGGGCGCACGACAACCGAAAGCGAGGTCCTTAATATGCGAAAGATCGCCCTGCGCGGATTGCTGGGGCAAAAACGCGATACGCTTCTGCTGTGGAGCGTGGTATCGCTGGCGTTTTTGTTCCTTGTGCTGTCCACCACCATCATCACATCGCTGCAAAAAACGGATTCCGACCAGCGCATCGACACCTATGGAAGCTGGCAGCTTATGACCGCCGCCGCTTCGTCGGCAGAGGCCGAAGAGTATGCCTCCGAGGCCGAGACTGCCGTGGTGCAGCCGATGATCAATGTCTACGGTCTGGATTATTTTTCCGGCGATAATTCCTATTATCTGACCACATGGTCACCGGAACTGGCCGAACTGGGCAGTCTTGAACTGAAAGAAGGCCGCTGGCCCGAAGCTGCCGATGAGGTAGTGCTGGAATACGCCAAGCTTTCGGCGCTGGGACTTTCCGTCGGCGACAGCTTTCGGGTGGTAAGCGAGGTGTATCTGCCCGAAAGCCGGTCTGCACTGGACGACCGCGAAGCCCAGATGGAAGAAATCTACCAAAAGGCCATTGATGCGGCTAACGAGCCCGTTCTGCAGGCGTTCCGCGATGGAAGCTGGACGGACATGGTCAACACCGGCGGGCAGAAATTCTACAAATCCGGCGAACTGTTCTTCTCCTGGTGGGAGGGCGGCGAATTCCGCCGGCACACCGACCTGTTTGACGGGCGCGAGCTGCGTGTTGCCGATATGACGGAGGAAGATCTGCAGCTTGCGCTGAACGCTTACTGGGAACAGCACAAACACCACCTTGACGTCAGCGCATACATGACCGATGAGGAGCAGCGCTATGCGTCCGGCATCACCGACCTCATCGGCTGCGGGCAGCGCAATATGCGGGTGCACATCAAGGACGGCAAACTTCTTCTCCTCATCCCCACCACCTACACCGTCTGCGGCGTGGCCGAGACCTATTCCGACCGGTGGGACAGTGGCCTGACCGCACTGCCCAGCGGTTTTGTCACCCGTGAAAACTATGAAGAACTGCTGGAATGTCAGCAGGCTGCAGTGGAGGTCTACCCCGATTTTTCCACCGTGGAGTACGAAAGCCTTGTGCTGGCAAAGGATGAAAGCACCAATGCCGCCCGCCGCCTGTGGGCACGCACCGCTCTGCTTTACAACCGGCAATACGCCGTGCCGGAGCAACTTTTTGACATTCAGTTCTGCGAAAAGAAGACCGACAGCACCGCCTCGCAGATGCAGTACTGCATCACATTCCGGCTGGGCGACCTGAAAAAAGAAACCTCCACTGCCGTCACCGGCTGGCTTGTACCGGATTCTGCCGCGCTGACCGACTTGTACAAAACCGACGCCCTGCTGACCGATCCGACTGCAGAGACCGACGAGACAGTCACCCTGTGGGAAACGGCTTACGCCGAGCTTGTCGGTAAGGATTTCATCGGCGGCGATGCACATGTCTGTTTTGAATGGAACGGCGTCCGTTATGAGCTGCCCTTTACCGAGTTTTTCGGCGGACAGTTCACCGTTGAAGGACTGACCCCTATCAGCAAGCAGCATCTTTGGAGCACCGACTGTGACAGACAGACGGACACCACTGCACTGCGTCTGAACCGCTTCGCCTATCCCTCCTCCGCCGAAGGCAGCGGAAGAATGCTGGTGCTGGTCACCGTCATTCTGTTTGTCACCACCGTATGCGCCGTGTTCCAGATCTTCTTCACCCAGATGCGCCGCCGTCTGCGCCGCATCGTTCTGATGAAATCCATCGGCGCGCAGGACGGGCAGATCGCCCAGCTGCTGGGCTGGGAGTTCCTGTACCTGCTGTTCGCCTCTCTGCTGCCGGGCGCTCTGCTGGGCCTTGGCGGCGCAAAGCTTGCCACCTATGCGCTTTCGCAGGCGCAGGCCCGGCAGGTGGAAATGTACCTCTCCCCTGCCGTTTTTGCCGCCGCACTTACCGCCGGCACGCTGGCACTGGCGCTGGGCATGCTTATCCCCATCGTCATGGCGGTGGGCGTACCGCTTACCGGACGCACCGTGCGCAAAAAGCCGCTGCCCCCGCCTAAAAGAGAGACACGTCAGGACTTTTTCCACGTCACGCTGCGCGGCCTTGCCGCCAACCGTGGACGCACCCTCGGCAGCGCCGCACTGTGCGTGTTTATGGTGCTGATCGCCACGCTGTGCCTGTTTTTGGGCGTGCGCTTCCTTACCCCGTGGCGCGAAGCCGTCCAGCGTGACGGCAAGCCGGAATATCTGCTGCAGGCCCCCTACTCCATGTCGGACCGTCAGCAGGACGAATACGTTGCCGGTCTGGAGGCGCTGGGCGTTTGCGAAAGCATTGACGTGAGCCGCATCAGCACCAGCGCGATCCTTTCCGACGAGGACGCCGACGGCAGCCTGCTGCTGGAGACCGTCGCGCAGCCCGGCAGCGTAAACGACATCACCGGCCAATATGTGACGCTGCAGGGCATCACCTCCCAAAGCGAGCTGTATCAGAAATATCTTGCTGCTGCCACGGCCGGCACACTGGACGCCGCCGCGTTTGACGCGGGCGAACAGGTACTGGTGCTTGTTCCGCTGTACCGCGACACCGGCCTTGTCAACCGGCAGGCGCTGCTGACAAGCACCGGCTGGGACCGGCTGGACGCCGCAGGCATCCGCACAAGCTACTATGCCGAATTTGACGGCCATTATCTGCGTGACGAGACCCTGCATCCGGGCAGCGTCATCCATCTTGCCGCCAAGACCCGCATGTACAGCTCCACCGGTTACGGCTACAACACCAAGGACCGTTACGCCACCGTTGCTGCCGTGCTGTATTATTTCCCCGATGAGGGCATCTGGCCGGTGAGCGGCAGCCGCGAGGGGTATCACATCATCTGCTCCTCCCACCTGATCGCCACCATGCTGCCCAACGCCATCCGCACCCGCTCCGAAAACGAGATCCGCGCCATTAAGGTGGGCGGTCTGATCGACGCCTGCGGCACCACCGATTTTTACATCAACGGCAAAGAAGGCGTCAGCCGTGAGGAGATCGACACCGCGCTGCTCATCTTTGCCCGCAGCCACTATATGGATCTGGAATTCTACCACGAAAGCAACGACAAGCTGCTGCAGGACGCCGTCAACAACACCCTGCTCACCTGTCTGCTTGGGCTGACCGCCGTACTGCTGGCACTGATGATCTTTGCCAACACCGTCGCTTCGGACATTGAGCAGGAGCGCGGGCGCATCGGTATTCTGCAGGCGCTGGGCGTCAGCCACCGCAAGCTGATGCTGCGTCAGCTTTGCACCGGCGCTGCAGTCTCCACGCTGGCGGTGCTTCTTGCCAATGCGCTGCTTTGGGGTGCCGTTGCTCTGTATGCCGCGGTTGCCGGTACGGTAATGGGCAATCTGCTGTGGCATTATCCCGTACAGCTGCACATCGGCATCTGCGTCGTTATGATGATCATTATAACACTGCTGTACGTCGCACCCATGCGAAGCCTGAGGCACTATCTGCC
>CAZYRD010000170.1:0-5555 GCA_964649475.1 uncultured Faecalibacterium sp. | reverse complement strand
GCTCATGGGGAAGGCGGAAATACCGGCTGCACCGATCATGGGGTTCAGCTTTTTGTCAGCAGGCAGGAAGATGTTGATCAGCTTGGCGACCAGCACACCACCCACGGTGTCGAACACGAAAGCCACCAGACCCAGCGCAAGGATCAGCAGGGTGTCCAGCTTGACAAACTCAGCGGCGGTCATACGGGCGGCAACGGTCAGGCCCAGCAGAATGGTGATCAGGTTGGCCAGCACGTTCTGGGCGGTGTCGGACAGAGCGTTCAGTACGCCGCACTCACGCAGCAGGTTGCCGAACATCAGGAAGCCCACCAGTGCGGCGCTGTCGGGAGCGACCAGACCGGCGATGACGGTGACGACGATGGGGAACAGGATGCGGGTCAGCTTGCTGACCTTACCGGCGGAGTACGCCATGCGGATGCGGCGCTCCTTCTGGGTGGTGACCAGCTTGACCACGGGGGGCTGTACAATAGGTACCAGAGCCATGTAGCTGTAAGCGGCCACCATGATGGCGCCCAGATACTCACTCTTGAGCTGGTTGGCAACAAAGATGGCGGTGGGGCCGTCGGCGGCGCCGATGATGGCGATGGAGGCGGCGTCGCGCAGCGGGAAGAAGAAACCGGCCAGCACCAGCGTGATAAAAATACCAAACTGGGCTGCAGCGCCGAACAGCATCAGCCAGGGCTTCTGCAGCAGCGGGCCAAAGTCGATCATAGCGCCGATGCCGATGAACAGAAGCAGCGGGAACAGCTCGTTGCTCATGCCGGCCTCAAACAGAACGGTGATGGGGCCGTGCTCGCTGATAGCGCCGGAGTTGGGAAGGTTGACAAGAATGGCGCCGAAGCCCATGGGCAGCAGCAGGCTGGGCTCCATCTTCTTTGCGATGGCCAGATAGATCAGCAGACCGCCGATCACCCACATGACCACCTGCTGCCAGGTCACGTCCGCAAAATTGCTGAACAGCCCGGCAATGCTTTCCAGTAGATTCATTGTGATCCTCCTAAAAAATGTTGTGTTTTGCCGTTGTGCACGGGAAACACGCGCGGCTTCCGCGCACTGTTCTTCCCTTATGCTATACAAAATCATTATAGCGAAAAAGCGCGCAAAGTGCAAGAGTACATTTGAATTCACCGCAAAAGGTCGAGGTTAAATGTTTGTAAAATTCCGCCGATGCAGCAGGCCGGAACAAGAAAAAACAGGTGTCCCGGAGGAACTTCTTTTTGCGCGGTCAACATTGACTTATATAGAGGCATTGTGCTACTATTGTGGTGCAGCATTGCATTGTAACAGATAACGCCCGTTCATTCGCACAGGCGGCACAACGGAAAAGAGGTCTTTTTTACGAAAACGGTTTTGAGTGAAGAACAGATTGCCCGGCGCAGCCGTCGGGCGCATATTGTCATCGCGTCGGTGGAAGCGCTGATCAAGAGCACCCTGTCCGGCGTGTTTTTCACCCTGCTGGTCAAGCAGATGGGCGTCTCCGACGCCGTCACCGGCATTCTCTCCAACGTGGTCTGTCTGGGCTGCACCATGCAGGCGTTTTCCGCGGCGTTTGTCGGGCGGCTGCGCAGCTTGCGCACCGGCGCGCTGGTCATGCAGATACTGCAGCATCTGATGTACGCATTTCTGTATCTGCTTCCGTTTCTGCCCATGCCGGCGGGGGCGCGCATACCGGTGTTTGCCGTGGTGTACGCCGTTGCGGCCATCAGCGGAAACCTGATCACCCCGGCGCGCTTTCACTGGATGATGTCCTTCGTCAAGCTGGATGAGCGCGGTGTTTTTACCGCCCATAAGGAGATGATCACGCTGGTCATCACCATCGTGTACAACCTCGTCATGGGCCGTGTGGTGGACCATTACACCGCGCTGGGTCGTCCGGAAACCGGCCTGCAGCTGTGCGCGGTCACCATTCTTGTGCTGATGGTGACGGATTCTGCCTCGCTGCTGCGCTCGGCGGACGCTCCCGGCGTGCTGGCCGATGTGAAAAAATCCCCGTCCTTCGGCTCCATGCTGCGGACGAACGTCAAAAACCGCAGCTTCCTCATTCTGGTGCTGATGGGCATGGTCTGGAACTTCAGCGACGCGTTTTCCCGCTCCTACCACAATGTTTACCTGCTGCAGGAGCTGGACTGCAGCGTCACCTTTGTGGTGATCGCCGGCATGGTCGGCAATGTCATCCGGCTGTTCCTCAGCGTGCCGTTGGGGCGCTATGCGGACCGCTTCGGCTTCGACCACAGCGTGGCGCTGGGCTTCGGGCTGGCGGCGCTGGCCAACGTTCTGCTCATCTTCTGGCGGCCGGAAAACGGCGCCGTGCTGTACCTGCTGTACCAGCTGCCCATGGCCGTTGCACTGGCGGCGCTGACCGGCGGCCTGATGAACATTATTCTGCAGTATGTGCCCGTTAAAGACCGCGTCGGCGCGCAGGGCGTTTACGCGGCCACCAACGGCCTGTTCAGCTTTACCGGCACGCTGGCCGGCGGCTGGGTGCTGTCGATGATCCAGACCGGCGGCAATCGGGTGCTGGGCATCCCCATGTATGCGCAGCAGTTCCTCAGTCTCGTTTCCGCCGTCAGTATGGCGGCACTGGCGCTGTTTGTGCGCTATGTGGTGGAAAAGCTGCCCCGCGTGGAATAACTGCATAAAAGTACAGAAACCCGCTGTCCCGGTACGATATGGTCCGGGGCGGCAGTTTTTTGCAGCGGTTCTTTGGAAAAGCCGCCGGGGCGGATCGCAGAGAGAAAATCTTTCGTCCGCGGCGTTCAAAGCAAAAAATCCACCGGCGTGTTGCCGATGGACCGGGTGGACAGGAATAAAAAAATCCGCCGACCAAAGTCGACGGATCTTCTCTGGTGGGGACGGGTGGGCTCGAACCACTGACCCCCTGCATGTCAAGCAGATACTCTAACCAGCTGAGCTACGCCCCCAGATTCAACACCGCTCAGAACACATCCCAAACAGTGCTCAATTATATTACCACATCGCAAAACAAAAAGCAAGTCTTTTTTTGAAAAAATCAAAAATTTTTTCTGCTTCCCGAAAAATCGGTGTATTGCAGTTCGTTTTGATATTTGTTACTATTATAGCAGAGTCAGACTGCGGCGGAGAGCGCAGTCGTACCCGCAGCGATCGCGGCCGCTGCGCCGCAGGGGAGGGGAGTACATGAATGAGGTCGAGATCGTCCGGCACCGGCAGATGCAGGGTCTGACACTGTTTGTGAATACGATGGAGCTGCGCACGCCGCACTGCCATCCCGAATGGGAGCTGCTGTGGCTGCTGGACGGGGTGCTTTCCGTCAGCTGCGGCCAGCAGAGCCGGCAGCTCGTTCCGGGGCAGATGGTGCTGTTTGCCCCCGACGAGGTGCACGAATGCCAAAAAACCTCCGGCAGCGGTACCTTTCTGTGCATGCAGCTTCTGCCGGGGCTTTGCGGCGGCTCCGGCGGCATACCGCAGCATATGGTGCTGCAGCAGCGCTATCCGCATGAATGCCTGACCGAAGAGGAGATGGACGCTTTGCGCCGCAGCCTTGCCGCCGCGGCCGAAAGCTATTTTACCCGTGCGCCGCAGTACCGGCTGTTCTGCATAGGGCAGTGCTTTTTGGCGCTGCACACCCTGCTTTGCCGGCTGCCGGGCCGGGTGCTGGCCCCCGACGAAGCTGCGGCGGCGGACCGCCGCAACGCCCGGCTGCAGCGGCTGATCCGCTATGTGGACGAAAACTACATGCACAAGCTGCGTCTGGCGGATTTTGCCGCGCAGGAGGACTGCTCGCTCAGCTACCTCTCCCACTTCATCCGGCAGACCACCGGCATGACCTTTCAGGAATACGTCACTGCCGTGCGCTTCAACAGCGCCTGCAAGCTCATCGCCGACACCGACATGCGCCTGCTGGACATCTGCGTCGCCGCCGGTTTTTCCGACTACCGCTACTTCTCCCGCGCGTTTCGTCAGCAGTACGGCCTCACCCCGGAGGAGTACCGCCGCGCCGCGCCCGCCGCTGCTGCGGGCGCGCCGGTGCGCCGCAGCCTGCACACCGTGGAGCGCATCTATTCCATGGAGGAAAGTCAGCTTCTGCTGCAAAAATTCCGTCCGTCCGGCCCATGACGGCCGCACTGAAAAATGCCGGAGAAAGGGCTTTGTTATTTTTCACAAAGCAAAACTTTTGCATCTGTGAAAAACGCCAAAAAACATCAAAACAGCAAAATAGTCTAATCAGAAAGCGTGTTTGTCCTAGAAAAAACGAAGCATGTGCGCTATACTGAAAAGCAGGAAAGGATGTGATGTACTTGTCACTGTATATTGGTATCGATCTTGGCACCTCCTCCACCAAGCTGCTGCTGATGGACGAGACCGGCGCCATTCTCAACACCGCGGGCAGAGAATACCCGCTGGAGTTTCCCGCGCCGGGCTGGAGCCAGCAGGCCCCGGCCGACTGGTGGCGTGCCGTGTGCGAAAGCATGCCGGAGCTGCTTCGGGGCTTTGACGCCACACAGGTAAAGGGCATTGGCACCGCCGGCCAGATGCACGGCCTTGTGGTGCTGGACGGCGAAGATAACGTCATCCGCCCCGCCATTCTGTGGAACGACGGCCGCACCGCAAAGCAGGTGGAGCACCTCAACGGGGTCGTCGGCAGGCAGACGCTTTCCGAACGCACCGCCAACATCGCCTTTGCCGGTTTCACCGCACCCAAAATTCTGTGGATGCGGGAGAACGAACCGGAAAACTTTGCAAAGATCGCAAAGATCATGCTGCCCAAGGATTACGTCAATTACCTGCTCACCGGCGTGCATGCCTGCGACTATTCCGATGCTTCCGGCATGCTGCTGCTGGACGTGGAGCACAAATGCTGGAGCGCCGCCATGCTGGAGCTGTGCGGTGTGACCGAAGCGCGGATGCCGCGCCTGTTTGAAAGCTACGACTGCATCGGCACGCTGAAGCCGGAGATCGCGGCGCAGCTGGGCCTGCCCGCAGACGTCAGGGGTGCCGCAGGCGCCGGCGACAACGCCGCTGCGGCCGTCGGCACCGGCGTGGTGGGCGAGGGCGGCTGCAACATCAGCCTGGGCACTTCCGGCACCGTGTTCGTTTCCAGCGAGCGCTTCGGGGTGGATCCAAACAACGCGCTGCACGCCTTTGCCCATGCGGACGGCGGCTGGCATCTGATGGGCGTGGTGCTCTCCGCTGCAAGCTGCAACAAATGGCTGCTGGAGGACGTCCTCGGCACCGGCGACCACGCCGCCGAGCAGGCCGCCATCGACCCCGGAAAGCTGGGCGAAAACCACGTGTACTTCCTGCCCTACCTCATGGGTGAGCGCAGCCCCATCAACGACACCGATGCCCGCGGCTGCTTCATCGGCATGACCATGGACACCACCCGCGCCGATCTGGTACAGGCGGTGCTGGAGGGCGTGGCCTTTGCCATCCGCGACTCCGTGGAGGTCGCCCGCAGTCTGGGCATCGTCATCAACTCCTCCAGGATCTGCGGCGGCGGCGCCAAAAGCCCGCTGTGGAAGACTGTTCTTGCCAACGTGCTGAACGCCGTTCTGGAATGTCCTGCCAGCGAGCAG
>CAZYRD010000169.1:0-5563 GCA_964649475.1 uncultured Faecalibacterium sp. | reverse complement strand
AATGCCCTTTCAGGGCTTGTGCAAACCACCAGTTCAACTGGTGGTTTTGATTTGTTTCTTTATTAAAAACATCCGTCTTTCGGCGGAGACTGCCTGACGGAAATCACCCCTCCGGCTGCACGGGGACGCGCACCTCTGCACAGAACCATTCGCCCGCGGGGGTGTTTTCGCTGCCGCATTCAAAGCCAAGCGACAGCTCCTGCGCAATGCGTTTGCAGGTACGCAGGCCGATGCTGCTGCTTTCGGTACGGAAGCTGCGGGGCGCGACGGCGTTCTTCAGCGTGACGGCCACCGCGCCGGGCTCCGGCACGGCCTGCACCAGCACCGGATGGGCCGGAGCGGCGTATTTGTCGATGTTGGAGAAGAGGTTGTCAAACAGGCGCTTGAGCAGGGCGGCGTCCAGCTCGGCGGAGATGGAAAGCTGCTCCGGCAGGGGGGTGTATTCCACCGCGTGGCCTTCACTTTGCAGGCGGAACACCGCTTCGCCCAGAAGCTGCTCCAGCAGGATGCGCAGGTCCAGCCGCTCGGTCTCCACCTTGAGTTTGGGGCTGCCGAACACCACAAAATAGCCGAACAGCTCGTCCGTAAGGGTTTTGAGCTGGTAGGCCTTGTCCCGGCAGGCTGTCAGGTACTGGCGGCGGGCGGGGTCGGCCTCATGTCCGGAGGCCAGCAGGTCTGCATAGCCGATGAGCGATGTGAGCGGGTTGCGGATGTCGTGGCTGATGGCGGTGATAAGCTGGTTGTTGGCCTGCCATGCGGCCTGCTCGCTGTGCAGGCGCTCCACAATGGTGCCGCGCATGGCGTCAACATCGGCGGCAAGCTGGGCAAGCTCGTCCGTGCCGCGCACCGTGATGGGGGCCTCCAGCTCTCCGGCGGCCACACGGGCCACCATGCGGGACATGGCCGTCACCCGGCGGGTGAGCCGTGCGGTGAACAGCAGGATAACGCCCACCAGCACCGCAATGCCCAGCACCAGACTGAGGGTGGAGGCCAGCGTGTAGTAGTGCAGTTCGGAGTATTCCACCAGTGAGACCAGCGCATCGCCGTCGGCAAAGGGCACGGTGTAAAGCGTGCCGTACCAGTCTGCGCCGTAGGCCAGTGCGCCCAGCTCTTCGCCACCGGCGGGGGCTTCCTGCTGAACGCCGTTGTAGGTGTTGTTGGCGGCGATCTGCGCTTTTTCCTGCGCCTGTCCGACGTTTTCGTCGTCGGTGTAGCTGCTGATATCCGTTGTAGTGACGTAGCTGCCGTCGGTGCCGAGGATCTCGTACCCGTCCCTGTACACGCTGATGTACACATCGCCCGTCTGGCGGCACCACGCGCTGAGCGCGGCAGAGTCGGTGGAGCTCAGTTCGTTTTGCTGCACATAGTCGGTCAGACGGGTCACCATGGTCTGCTCGCGCTGTTTCTGGGCGGCAGCGTCCATGTACACGCGGGTGATGACCTGATAACCCAGCTCATCCACCGCGCTGAAGGTGAGATAGGCGGCAAGAACGCCCGCCAGCACCACCAGCACCATGCGCAGGTTGAGAGAAAGGCGGCGGTTTGTGCGGTGCGCCGCCCGGGAAGTACGGTCAGTCAATCTGATACCCCTTTCCCCATACGGTCTTTATGATGCGCGGAGAGGCGGCGTCATCCTCCAGCTTTTTGCGCAGATTGAGGATGTGCACCATGACGGTGTTGGTGGAGGAGGGCAGGTGCTGCTCGCGCCAGACGCTCTCGTACAGGGTGCGGGCGTCCACCGGGGTGCCGCGGTGCGCCAGAAAATACAGCAGGATCTCGTATTCGCGGTCGGTCACGCCCACATTGACGCCGTTTTTAAAAACGGTACGGGTGGCCACATCCACCGTGACGTCGCCCAGGACCTGCGCGGTCTCCGGCCGCTGCTTACCCTTGTAAACGCGCCAGCGGCGGATGAGCGAGCCCACCTTGAGCAGCAGCTCGTTAGGAGAAAACGGCTTGCTTAAAAAATCGTCTCCCCCGCCGGCGTAGGCAGCGGCCTTGTCCGCCTCCTGCGTGCGTGCCGTGAGAAACAGCGCCGGTGCGGCGCTGAACTGGCGGATGGCGCTGCAGGCGGCGACGCCGTCCATACCGGGCATCATGATATCAAGGATCATCAGATCGATGTCCGGGTCGCGGCGGGCCAGCTCCACAGCGGCGGCGCCGTCGGCGGCCTCCAGCGTTTCGTACCCGTTGGCCCGCAGCAGAATGCCCACCACCCGACGGATATCCGGCTCGTCATCCACGATCAGTATCCTGTTCGGCATGCTTCCTCACCCTTTCGTCCGTTTTTTCGAAAAACCACATCCGAAAACGCAGACCGGCTTGCGGTGAAACCCCCTCGCTCCTGCCGTTGCCGCAGTCCGTTTTTGCAGCTTTCCATTCTATATAATATGATAGCATAAACCGCTGCCCTGAAAAAGAGCAGCGGCGTAAAATTAAGAATTCTTCATTTTTTTCTCATCCGCAGGCATCGGCCTTCGGTCAGACCGTCCTCTTGCGGTATTGCAGCGGCGTCATGGATTCGTACGCCAGGAATGTGCGGATATAATTGCTTGTACCGGTAAAGCCGGTACAGTGGGCGATCTCCGACACGGGCATGTCGGTGCTTTGCAAAAGCAGCTTGCTTTTTGTGATGCGAAGCAGCGTCAGGTACTCGTACAGCGGCAGCTTCATTTCCGTTTTAAAGCGGTGAGCAAGATAATACTTGCTGTATTTGGTCTGCTGCGCGATTTCGTCCAGCGTCAGCTTTTCCGCATAGCGTTCTTCCAGAACGGCCAGGACCGCAACGGTCAGCCCGCTCAGGCGCACTCCGTTTTTCTTTTCCGCCGCGGCGTAAAGCATTCCAAGCAAAACGGCCAGCTGCCCGAAGGCCAGATGTACCGCGGAGGCATCGTAGCTGCGGAACAGCCCGATCACCGTGCGCATCCGGTTTTCCATAACGTCGCCGTCCGTTATGTGAAACACCGCGCCATGGCTGCGATACAGCGTCTCCACATAGTCCTGCATGCCCTGCGCCGTGAAATGGACGTAGGTAAATTCCCACAGATCGTCCGCGGTGCGGTAGGCCTGCTCCCGCCGGCAATCGATCAGGAACGCCGTACCGGGCAGCAATGCATACTCTTCGCCTTCGTAGGAAAGCCGGCCTTCGCCGCCTGTGGTGTACAGCAGCAGATACATATCGCTGTTGCGGCGCTTCAGCGAATAACTGCCGTCCCGCTTCCACACACCGCCTGACACATAACACAGCGGCACACAAGCGTCTTCCACCCACAGATTCTGGGTGGAGTCCATGATGTTTTCCAAACAGGCTCCCTCTTTTCTGTCCGGCATGTGTTTTTGACCGCCCGGCATTTTTATTGTACCGCGCCTTGTGCAAAAAAGCAAGATTCTGCTATTTTTGAACAAGCAAACCTCTTGAAGTCATCTGCGGCGCAAGATATAATGAAAGCAAATACACAGGACAGGAGAATGGATCATGATCGAAATCATGCGCGAAAAATGGGAAGGCACCATGACCGCCCGGGAACGCTTCAACCGCCAGATGCACTGGCAGCCGGTGGACCGCTGCTTCAATATGGAGTTCGGCTATTGGGCGGAGAACTACGCCGTATGGCCGATGTTCCGCGAGAACGGCATCACCAACGAGGCCGAGGCCAACCGCTTTTTCAGCTTTGACCCGCTGGCCACCATCGGCGGCAACGTGTGGATGAGCCCCGCCTTTGAGGAAAAGATCATCGAAGAGCGCGAAAACACCTATATCATGCAGAACGCCGACGGCCTGCTGGCGGAGACGGCGAAGGATCACTCCTCCATCCCGCACTACATCCGGTCCTCCATCGTGACGCCCGAGGACTGGGAAAAGGTCAAACGGGAGCGCTTCCGCGTGGACGACCCCGCCCGCATCATCGACATTGCCGCGCTGAAAGCCGCGCATCCCGACGACCGCGACTATCCGCTGGGCGTATGGTGCGGCTCGATGATCGGCAAGATCCGCGATATGCTGACGGTGGAGGGCCTTGCCTACGCCTGCGCCGATTACCCCGAGATGGTGGAGGACATGGTGGAGACCTGCTGCCAGCTGGTGGAGCACGCGCTGGACCAGCTGCTGCCCCATTTCCACTTTGATTTCGCCTCCGGCTGGGAGGACATCTGCTGCAACAACGGCCCGCTGGTCAGCCTTGGCTTTTTCCGCGACGTGGTCATGCCCCGCTACAAGCGCATCCACAAAAAGCTGCAGGCGGCGGGCATCGACCTGTGGTACACCGACTGCGACGGCGACGTGCGTCCCATTCTGCCGTACCTGCTGGAGGGCGGCATCAACTGCCTGTTCCCCTTTGAGGTCAACGGCTGCGCCCACCCCGGCGAGCTGCTGGATAAATACGAGGGGCAGCTGCGCATCATGGGCGGCGTGAACAAGATGAAGCTGATCGCCGGCAAGGAGGAGACCAAAGCGTATCTGGAATCCCTCGTCCCATACGTGGAAAAAGGCGGCTACATCCCCTTCTGCGACCACCGCTGCCCGCCGGACGTGGCCGAGGAGACCTATCTGTACTATCTGGACCTGAAGAAAGAGCTGTTCGGCCTGAAGTAACCGTGCCGGACTGTCATCCTGCCATACCGCCGCTGTTCCCAAACTGTATATTTCGGAAAGGATAACACCCATGAAAGCTGAGCTGTTTCTTCATCCCGCCTACGAGGTGGGCAAGGTCGACCCCCGTATCTTCGGCACTTTTGCGGAGCATCTGGGGCGCGTGATCTACGGCGGCCTGTACGAGCCGGATCACCCCCGTGCCGACGGGGAGGGTTTCCGTACCGATGTGCTGGAGCTGGTAAAACAGCTTGGCACCACCGTAGTGCGCTATCCGGGCGGCAATTTCGTTTCCGGTTACCGTTGGGAGGACGGCACCGGCGACAAAAGCAAACGTCCGTTCCGTCCGGACGCGGCGTGGAAGGTCATCGAGACCAATCAGGTTGGCATTGACGAGTTCCAGTCCTGGTGCAAAAAAGTCGGTGCCGAGGTAATGCTGGCGGTGAACCTGGGCACCCGCGGCATGGACGAAGCCCGCGACCTGCTGGAATACTGCAATCTGCCCGGCGGCACCCATTACTCCGAGCTGCGCCGTGCCAACGGTTTTGAGAAGCCCTTCGGCGTCCGGCTGTGGTGCCTTGGCAACGAGATGGACGGCAGCTGGCAGATCGGCACCAAAACCGCTCAGGAATACGGACGCCTTGCCTGCGAGACCGGCAAGCTGATGAAGCGCTGCGACCCGGACATCGAGCTGGTCATCTGCGGCACCTCCCTGATGGGAGCGCACGGCGAATGGGATGCACAGATTTTGAGCCACGCCTACGACGTTGTGGACTACATCTCGCTGCATTACTATTACGATCCCGCCGAGCCGCTGCCGGATTTTCTGGCTTCCGCCCTTGTGATGGATGAACACATCCGCTCCATCTGCTCCACGGCAGATCACGTCAAACAAACCAAGCACTCCAAAAAGACAATGTACCTCTCTTTCGATGAATGGAACGTGTGGAACCATACCGGCCAGCGCGACCCCTA
>CAZYRD010000168.1:0-5615 GCA_964649475.1 uncultured Faecalibacterium sp. | reverse complement strand
GGTGGAGCCGGAGCGGGAGGTGCCGGGAATGATGGCCAGCATCTGCACGACGCCCACAAGGGCAGCGCGGCCATAGCTGAGCTCTTCCAGCGAGGTCACCCGCGGTTTGCGGCCCCTGTTCCAGTTTTCCACCAGAATGAACAGCACGCCGTAAACGATCAGTGCAACGGCCACCACCACATAATTGTAGAAATGCTCGTCGATAAAATCGTCCAGCAGCAGGGCGGGCACCACCAGCGGCAGAACGCCGACAGCCACCTTGAACCACATCTGCCAGGTACGCTTTTTTTCCTGCGGGCTTTTTTGGGCAGAAAACGGATTCAGACGGTGGAAGTACAGCACCAGCACCGCCAGAATGGAGCCAAGCTGGATAACCACCTGAAACAGCTCATAAAACGCTTCCGACACATTCAGATGGACCAGTTCGTCCAGCAGGATCATATGGCCGGTGCTGCTGATGGGCAGCCACTCGGTGACGCCCTGCACAATACCGAACAGCACGGCTTTCAGAAATTCCAGAAACATGAACACACCCCTCTTTTACACCAATAACGAAACGCTCAGGGCTTTTTCTTCAAAAAATCATTTTTCGCCGCGTTCGCGGGGCTGAATGCGGATGGGCGTGCCCTCCAGGCCGTAGGTCTCGCGGATCTGGTTCTCCAGATAGCGCTCGTAGGAGAAGTGGAACAGCTGGCGGGAGTTGATGAACGCCACAAACGTGGGCGGGCGGGTGGAGATCTGGGTCATATAATAGATCTTGAGGCGCTTGCCCTTGTCGCTGGGCGGCTGCACACGGGCGGTGGCGCGGGCAAGCAGATCGTTGAGGTTGCCGGTGGTGATGCGCATGGCATTCTGGTTGTTGACGTAGCAGATCAGCTCCATCAGGCGATCCAGACGCTGACCGGTCTGCGCGGAGATGAAGATGATGGGTGCGTAGCTCATAAAGCTGAAATCTTCGGCCAGATTTTTGCGCATGATGTCCATGGTCTTGTCGTCTTTTTCGACGGCGTCCCATTTGTTGACCGCAATGATGCAGGCCTTGCCCTGTTCGTGGGCGTAACCCGCCACCTTGGAGTCCTGCTCGGTAAAGCCGACGGTGGCGTCGATCATAATAACGCACACCTGTGCGCGCTCCACCGCAGCCAGAGAACGGATGGTGCTGTAACGCTCCACACCCTCCTCCACCTTGCCGCGCTTGCGCATGCCGGCGGTGTCGATAAAGGTAAATTTGCCCCACTGGTTGTCCACGTCGCTGTCAATGGCGTCGCGGGTGGTACCGGCCTCGTTGGCAACGATCATGCGGTTTTCGCCCAGAATTTTATTGACGAGAGAGCTTTTGCCCACGTTGGGACGGCCGATGATCGCCACGCTGATGCGCTCGTCCTCATCCGCTTTCTCACCGTCAAAGGTCAGCACCCGGCACAGGTCCTCCAGCAGATCGCCGGTGCCATGGCCGTGCAGCGAGGAAACGGGATACACCTCACCCATGCCCAGCGTATAAAAATCGTACACCTCGGCAGGGATGCTGCCGGTGGCGTCACACTTGTTCACCACGGTGAACACCGGCTTGTTGCTGCGGCGCAGCATGGTGGCGATCTCCTCATCCGCTGCGGTCATACCGCTTTTCAGATCGGTAACAAACAGGATGGCCTGCGCGGTATCGATGGCAAGCTCCGCCTGCTGGCGCATGTGCAGCAGCAGACCGGTGTCGATATTGGGCTCGATGCCGCCGGTATCCACCAGCAGGAACTCATGATCCTGCCAGGTGCAGTTGCCGAAAATACGGTCCCGGGTAACGCCCGGAACATCTTCCACGATGGCCAAACGCTGGCCGATCAGCTTATTGAACAGGGTGGATTTGCCCACGTTGGGACGGCCCACGATGGCCACGATCGGTTTTGCCATATCGGTCATCTCTCCTTCCTAATCACACATCAATTCTATCGTATCCGCCTTTGGGACGGTTTATCACTTGTTTTTCGTTTTGCAGAAAGCAAAACACTTGACCACGACGAAGTATTTGGCCGCAGCTAAAGCATTTCTTGCGCCGGTGTTTCCCGCTCAGCGGCCAAGCATGGCGGCCAGCAGATCTTCGCCGTCGCTTTCGGTGACGCGCACCTGCACACGCAGCTTTGCTGCCACGTCGTTCACGTGGACATCATCCAGAAACAGGTCTTTTTCGGCACGGAGCATCACGCGGGGCAGCAGCAGCGTGCGGGAGGCAAGTCTGCCCTCCAGCTGCTTCAGCAGATCGCCGCCGGTGACAAGACCCGTCACGGTGACGTTGCCGCCGAAGAACTCGTTTTTGACCATGTGCACGGTCAGCTTTGTGCCCGGATTCTTTGCCATGCACTTTTCCGCAAGGCGGCACAGCAGCCCGTAGGACGCTTCGCCGGTGACAAGATCCGCTTTGCGCGGCAGCCAGCGGCGGCGGCTTTTGGCCAGCGCTGCGTCAAATTCCTCTTCCAGCAGGCGCATCATACCCACACCGTTTTCCAGCTGGCAGTAATCACCGTAGTATTCCGCATCGGGAATGGGACGCTGTGCCAGCAGGAAGAATTCGTCGCTGGGGTACACCAGCCGCTCGCCGTACTTTTCCAGATTGGCGCGGCCGACCGCTTCGATCTGGTCGATGGTGGCAGCAGCACTTTCTTTGGTGAGCGGGTCGATATGGGGCAGACCCTCGCGGTACTTTGTCAGCCCGATGGGCACCACCGCCACGCTGCGGGCGGCGGGGTAGTAAGAGGAAAGCTTTTCCAGCGACTGCTGCAGGTATGCGCCGTCGTTCCAGCCCGGACACAGCACGATCTGGAAATTCATCTCGATACCGGCGGCGGCAAACTGGTCGATATAGCGCAGCGTCTCGCCGGCAAAACGGTTGATCATCATTTTCACACGCATTTCGGGATCCATCGTATGCACCGAAATGTTGATGGGAGGAATGTGCATGGCGGCGATGCGGTCGGCTTCTTTCTGCGAAAGGTTGGTCAGCGTGATGTAGTTGCCGTACAAAAAGCTGAGCCGTTCGTCATCATCCTTGAAATACAGGGTATCGCGCATACCACAGGGCATCTGGTCCACAAAGCAGAAGATGCACTTGTTGCAGCAGGTATGCTGCTTATCGATGAGATAGGTTTTGAAATTGCAGCCGAACGGCCGGTATTCGTCCTTGCTCACGGAAAAAGTACGCTGCTCGCCACCGCACACAGCCTGCAGCGAAAAAGACGCCTTGGCTGTGTAAAACTCGTAGTCCAGCATATCGTTCAGCTCGTGGCCGTCAATGGACACCAGACTGTCGCCCGGCTGCAGCCCCAACCGGGCCGCCGGACTGTTTTTTTCCAGAGATTCGATGGTTACCGCCATTGGTATTCCCCCGTTTTTTCGCCATGCGCGTCATTGAGCCGGTTACAGAAAAAAAGGGAAGGATATTACTCCTCCCCTCTCTCTTCTACCTGTCAGCTCAGGCTTCTGTCTTCACGACTTCTTTCCCCTTGTAAAAGCCGCAATTGCCGCAAACCTTGTGGGGGACAGTGTACTCGCCGCAGTTGGAGCACTTGACCAGAGCGGGAGCAGTCAGCTTCCAGACAGAGGAGCGTCTTTTATCGCGTCTCGCTTTGGAAACCTTTCTCTTGGGTACTGCCATATTAGCACCTCCTCAATTTTTTCAGATACCAACTGTTACAACAGTTGCTTTAAGATGGAAAAACTGCCGTCTGTGACATTTTCCTCACAGGTACAACCCAGAGCGCGTTCCTTGCCGCAGACGGGACAGAGTCCTTTACAATCCTCATCACACAGAAACATGGACGGAGCCGTCACAACGATCTCTGTGTAAACCAGTTCGGATACATCCAGCTTACCCTCTGCCGTGATGGGCAGATCCTCTTCGCAGTCCATCCAGTCCTGCTCGCGCAGAAGAATGGTGCGTTCCAGTGGAAAGCCGGCCTGTACCGGTTTCAGGCAGCGGCCGCACTCCGATGAAACCATCGCCTGTGCGCTCAGCTTCAGACGAAGCCGATGACCGTGCCCTTCCCAGCTGATCTCCAAAGAACCCTCACAGGGAGCTTCCATCCGGTAACCGGGGAAATCCTCACCTGAAAAATCCAAGGAAAAATGCAGCGGCTGAACACTTTCCGGTTGGGAAAACAATTTACGAATATCCAGAAACATGACATCTATCCCCAAACGTCACAAAGAGTATTATACCCGTATGACGGGCTTTTGTCAAGTCTATCGCACAAAAAAAGTTCGGCAGAGCCCCGATTTTTCGCAGTTTTTGGCTGCTTCGGGGCTCTGCTTTCGCTTATTTTTTGCTTACAGATAAGCCTTGACGCCGGGAGTCATGGAGGCTTCGTCAGCAGAGACGGTGATGACGAAGTTGACGCTGCCCTTGGACAGGCTCTCCAGCTTCTTCAGCAGAGTCTCCAGACCCTCCATGTCGCCGCCGATCTTCAGGATACCGTCGATGTAAACCTCAACGATATCGTAGTTGCCGGCCAGCACACCGGCGATGAAGCCGTACAGCATCTCGTAACCAGCAATGGCGTACTCATCTACGTCGATCAGACGAACCGCATGGCTTACATCGTAAGTAAGCTTCATGGATTTTTCAATGCACACAATGTTGCCGGGGGTGGTTTCGGCAGCCTTGTTGATCATCTCGATCATCGCTTTGGTCTTGCCGGAGCCCTTGGTGCCAGTAATCAGTTTAATCATAATGATTAACCTCCTTTATTTTCATGACGCGGATCAGCGTCTTGATTTACGGTTTGTTTGCGGATATATCAGCCAAGCTTTGCTTCCAGCTCAGCCTTCCGGGCTTCGTAGCCCGGCTTGCCCAGCAGGGCAAACATGTTCTTTTTATAGCTTTCCACACCGGGCTGATCGAACGGGTTGACGCCCAGCAGATAACCGCTGATGGCACAGGCACGCTCGAAGAAATAGATCAGATAGCCCAGATCGTACTCGCCGAGGCTTTCAACCTCCAGCAGGATGTTGGGCACGCCGCCGTCGTTATGGGCGAGAATAGTACCCAGCATGGCCTTGCGGTTGACTTCAGCCAGACCCATACCGGCCAGGAAGTTCAGGCCATCGCGGTTTTCCGCATCGGCTTCCACCAGGAAATCCTTCGCAGGCTTCTTGATGTCGACCACGGTCTCGAACATAACGCGGGCGCCGTCCTGAATGAACTGGCCCATGGAGTGCAGATCGGTGGAGTTGATGACGCTGGTGGGCATCAGACCCTTGCCGTCCTTGCCTTCGCTTTCGCCGTACAGCTGCTTGAACCACTCGTTCATCATGGTGAAGTTGGGCTCGTAGCTGACCAGCGTTTCCACACAGCAGCCGCGGCGGTACAGAATGTTGCGGGCGGCGGCATAGCGGTAGCAATCATTGGAGGGGTCGCACACGGAAAGCTTTTCCTGTGCGGCGGCGGCACCGGCCATCAGCGCGTCGATATCAATACCGGCGCAGGCGATGGGCAGCAGACCCACGGCGGTGAGCACCGAGAAACGGCCGCCCACGTCGTCGGGCACCACAAAGCTCTCGTAGCCCTCAGCGTCCGCCAGCTCTTTCAGCGTGCCCTTGCGGGCGTCGGTGGTGGCGTAAATGCGCTT
>CAZYRD010000167.1:0-5683 GCA_964649475.1 uncultured Faecalibacterium sp. | reverse complement strand
TTTGCGATAAAGAGCGCGATACATATACTGCTGTTCCCCCGTGGTTTCTAAAACGGTTCCTGTTTTGGTTATGAAAAGAGCAGACAGCCATTTTGCGTATGTCATGCAGTCCGGAATACGAAGGTAAACGTACTGTATCGCACGAGGATAGCTCCTTAATGCTGCTCGGTTCCCCGCCTGACATGGTTCGAAACGCCTCGCCGTACAGGGCCTACCTTCGTATGCCGGGCAACACGACCACAAAACCTCTGTCTGCCCTACCCGCATATTATAACCGATTTGAATAAAAAATACAAGAGTCTTTTTTATGATCGGCAGAAGAAACGCTCCGAAACGGTGCCGCATTGCTGACTGCAGCCGTTTCGGAGCCAATTTATCCGTTATAAATAAACACAGATTCCTTCATCTGCTGCCTGCTGTGCACATACCGCGGCATAGCTTGCCGCAAAGGCTTCCTCCGCACTTACGCGACATTTGCCCTTTCCTTCGATCTGCAGCAGAAAATCCCCAAACAGATCGCCCTGCACCAGATTTTCCGGATACTGAACGCCGTTTTCATTGATCAGCGTCACAGCGCCGCTGCGCACCTCCAGCACGCCGGTAGTTCCTACGACACGGATGCGGTCATCCCCGTGAACCGGAGCCTGTGCCGGATTAAGATAATCCACCGTGAGCGATGCCATCGCACCGTCTTCCAACGCAAACTGCACAAGTGCCGTTGTCTGTGGGCAAACACCGTTGGGGGCTTGCGCCGCGCATTGTAAAGCCGTAACACTTTTCACCTGTTTTCCACTCATCCAGAGGATCCAGTCCACGCCGTGCACCCCTACCCACGGAATCGTACCGCAGTAGGTATCCATATTCTGCATAAATGCGGGGCGCTGACCAAGCTTATAAGATTTCTGCGCGTTCAGCAGCCGCACTTCTCCGATCGCGCCCTCCTGTATCAGACGGTATGCGCGGTAAAAAGCGCCGTCATACCGCAGGTTGAACATCTCGGCATAATGAGTACCTGCCTTCTTCCATGCAGCGACAAGCGCATCCATCTGCTTTGCGTTTTTTACAGAGGGCTTATCGGTAAAGACATGACAGCCTGCAGCAAATGCATCTATAATAACCTGCGCATGTTCGGCATAAAAGTTGTCCACAACGGCCACCTGAGGCTTTTCCGCCGCAAGCAGCGCACGGTAGTCGTCGTATACGCGTGGTGTATAGCCAAGTGCACGCAGCTGTTCCACCGTGCTTTCCACCTGCTCGCCGGTACTGCCCGGTGCGACCGCAACAAACTCTCTGGCGGGATCATATTCCCGCGGAATGCAGAATGCAGCGCCGTGGCCGCTTGCGCCGATCATTGCAATTCTCATGTTGTTTCACGCTCCCTGTGCCATTCTCTTGCGGGCTGTGCCCACGGCATATTCAGTTCGCTCGGCAGCTTTCTTTCCCGCCAGCAACGATCCAGATCCGCCGCCAGGCAGGCGCTGTAATGCTGGTCGTTCTTCTCGTCATACGAGCAAAACCGTTCCGGCAGCATCGGTGTTTCGGGAAACAGCTCTGCAAGTGCCCAGACACACTCCAGGTGCGGTATCGCTGTTTCTGCCACGCAGGACAGCGGCCTGTCGTACAGTATTGCATCACGCATATGGTAGATTTTATTGAAATAATTGTGCTCCGGATCGCCATATTCAACGGTATCTCCGTCGTACACGCGACCGGTGGTCCGGAAACCCTCCGCACCATATTGCATGACGATCTCGCCTTTTTCGCCCTCGATGATCAATTCCTGTGCACGGAAAGCATCCATCGGTACCGCATGCGTTGCATAGTACAGAATTTCTGTTCCCTCTCCTGCATAAAGACGCATGGCACAGGTGTCGAACATCTCGATGGGATTGACACGATATATCTCAGCCGTAAAGCTGGTTGGCTTTGCAGCGATCTTCGTATCCGATCCTGACAAAAACAGCATGTTGTGCAGATAATGTGCTGTTGCATTACTGGCAACGCTGTCAAGAAGCCACTCACCGCCGGGCATCCGGCGACGGCCTGCCCAGCCGCCGCCGCGGCGATAATATTCCATGTTCCGCGGGAAATATACAATACTGCTCATTCGTTTGATACGACCGTATTTTCCGGACATGATATCTTTTTTCATGGCAAGAATGGATTCATTGAACGACCATTGGAATCCGATGGCCAGCCTCCGTCCAGTACGGCGCTGCGCATCCAGCATAACAGCAGCATCCTCCGGACAGGAACAAATGGGCTTTTCGCACAACACGTCGCTGCCGTTTTCCATGCAGGTCTTTACCTGCTGTGCATGCAAATAGATGGGTGTGCTGACGATAGCCATCTGTGCTGTGTGCACGGCGTAAAATTCTTCCAGCGTATCGTAAACAGGGATCCCCTTTTCGCGCAGGCGTTCTGCACACGGACTCTTTGCCACATAGGGATCCACCGCTCCCACAAGGCGCAGCCCTTTTGCTTTCGTTTCGTCCAACAACTCGTTCAAATAAACCGCACCGTATCCACCGGTACCCACCATCAATACACTGATCGACGCATCCATATTTGTTACACTCCTTCAAATGCATAGCCTTCAGCTTTATCATATAACAACACCGTCCGAAATGCAACAGCGCAAATTCCGGACGGTGCTTTTTTGTTATATTTGTGTAGTTTTGTGCTATTGCTTGGGCTGCAATCAGCGAACGATCTCACCGACATTGGCGCCGCCGCAAGCGTTGGACTCATCGGTATCAATGTGCATAGCAGTGGCAAACTTCTCGCTGACCCGGACAACGACGTCATCAAATACCAGCTTACGGCCCTCGCCGCCGCAGGCAACCTTGATGATCTCCTTATCCTTGACACCCATGGCAGCAGCGTCTTCGGGAGTGATGTGCAGATGACGCTTGGCAACAATAACGCCCTCGCTCATCTCCACTTCGCCGCAGGGGCCAACCAGCTTGCAGGCGCCGGAGCCGGCGGTGTCGCCACTCTCACGAACGGGAGCGTTGATGCCGATGGAACGGGCGTCGGTGGCGGACAGCTCGACCTGATTGGCCGGACGGACCGGGCCCAGAATGGAAACATTGGCCAGCTCCTTCTTGGGGCCGACAACGGTGACACGCTCGTTGCAGGCATACTGGCCGGGCTGAGACAGCTCCTTCTTCTTGGTCAGCTGATAACCGACGCCGAACAGAGCCTCGACAGCTTCCTGCGTTACATGGATATGACGGGCAGAAGGTTCAACCAGAAAAGACATAATTCTTATTCCTCCTAATATGTATTACCTTTGGTTACAGTATAACTATACTCCACCCACTGCCGTTTCGCAAGAGGTTTGCCGGATTTTTGGCGAATTTTCTCACATCACCGCATCAACACAGCCAACAGAACCTGTTTTCTTGCAATTATTGACGATTTGCTGTATTATTATAGATAATCAACTGAAATAGCTCGGGAGGTTTTCTTTCATGACCATCGAAGAATGTCGTAACCACTGTCTGGCCTGCCGGAGCTGCAGTCTGCGTGACGGATGCACGCAGGTCGTTTTTGATGACGGCGTATCATCCGCGCCGATCTGGCTTGTCGGCGAAGCACCGGGTGCCAGTGAGGACGCCCAGGGCCTGCCTTTTGTGGGAAAAAGCGGCCAGCTTCTGGATCAGTTTCTGGAGGCTGCCGGCCTCTCCCGTCAGAAAAACGTCTATATTACCAACATTGTCAAGTGCCGCCCTCCTCAAAACCGGGATCCCCTTCCGGAAGAACGCGATGCCTGTATGATCTGGCTTCGCCGCCAGTTTGCGCTGCTTCGTCCGCGCATTGTGGTCTGCCTTGGGCGCATCGCGGCGCAAAAGCTGATCCGTCCGGATTTTTCCATCACGCGGGAACATGGTCACTGGGAAGAAAAGAGCGGTACGCTGTTCACCGCCACATGGCATCCGGCGTCATTGCTGCGTTATCCCGAAAACAAAACGGCCTCCTTCGCGGATTATGTCGAGGTGCGCAATAAAGCCAGGCTGATTTGTCCGGAACTGTTTGAAAACTGAAAAAACGACAGGAACCGAAAGCACTTCATCTGCATAGTTATGGTGTACATTATATCGCCGCCATTCTGTGCAAATGAGGTGCTTTTATGTTTTCTGAGAAACACATCTTCTGCAGCGCGTTTACCCCGGAAGGCTGGATCGAACCACAATGCAGCGACAGCATACCACGCACGCTTGTTTTGTCCCCTCCCTGTCGCGCAAATCAGGATTTCTGGGAGAATTTAACCGAAGGCCTTACGGCTGCACACGAGCTGTTTGCAGACCCACTGGCACCGGATTGGCTGGAAGGATTTTCTTGCAGCGGGCGAAATTATCTGCTGAATGATATTCTTCATCCCCGCAGCTCGGTCAACGCTCCGTTTTCGGACGTCGTGCTGGATCTGCACTGTCGTCTCGACGCACTGCCCGCGTCTGCACGGCAGCAGGGCCTTCTGCTTTTGCAACGTCAGCGGGCTGCTTTGCAAAACGCGTGCACCGCACTGACCGGAGCACGCGCATTTCTCGGCGAGAATCTCCGTATTTCCGCAGCTCTGCTTTCCATTGACGCCGTCCGCCGGCTTGCCGATATTTTTGCAGACGAGTTTTTGCCGCCTTCATCGGAAACTGCTGCTCAGCAAAGAACTACAGTGCGTTTTTTCAGTGCTTTTACAGCGTATGGACCCGTGTTCTGCCGGAATACGCTGAATAACCGTGCCGACATCGTGATCGCATTGAAGGACGAATACGGCGCCGCCGCCAGAATGATCCTGCATCTTCTGCACCGCAAAGCACTGCAGACAAATGAGGATCTGTGTATTGGACGCTGTCCTTTTTTCTGGCCGGATAAAATCGACCATCTTCTTCTTGAGAAGTGCCGGATTCTGTTCACCACGGAAAACCGGTATCATTCCCTGCCGTTTTCACACCGGCGTATAGACTGCCGCGATTTGTGGCTTCGGCAGCCCGGTGCCCGTGAGGAAGAAAAAATTGCGGCAAACCAGCGGCAAAGCAGCCGCCTTCTTGCACAGGCGCGAACTGCTTTACGGGAATGTCGGCAGATTCAGGCGGCGCTTGCCTCGTTATGTCCGTTGCGGTGACCAAACAAACGCCGTTTAAACAGTCTTCTGAGCAGTATCATCGCAAAAAATATTGCAGAAACATATCCAATGCAGGGGTACAGAATTCCCAGCAGCTGGTCAAACGGAAGTTTTGCACAGATGCAGGCAAGCAACGATAACCCGATGGCTCCCGTCCTGTACCATCCGCTTTTTTCCGAGGGATGAAGAGCCTTGCATACGGACCAGAGCAGCGGCACGGCGGTTGTGTATATACTGAAAAGAAGTATCATACCATAAAACCACCATGCGAGATCCGAAATTCTGCCCGCGAGACAAAGTGCAGGAAGCTGTTCTCCCAGCACCTGCGGAAGACTTCGGTAAAGTCCCAGATGCAACACAGCGCCTGTCAGCATAAAGCCGCCATTGCCCAGCACGGCGATTGTTGCGGACTCCTGCGGACCTGCCGTTTCGCTGCCGACTGTAAGCAGGAACGGGATCTGGGTAATTGTACCAAAGCACACATAACTGACAGCGGAAATGATCCAGTTTGCCGATGTGTGCGGCAGCAGCGTCCACAGCATGGTATCCCGGCCCTGA
>CAZYRD010000166.1:3324-5749 GCA_964649475.1 uncultured Faecalibacterium sp. | reverse complement strand
GATGGCTGACCCACTGTGCGCCGGTCATAAACTGCCATTCGGTATCGTTGCGGAAGGCGTCGCACATGCCGCCGTGGCAGCCCGCCAGACCCGTGCCGCGGCCCACCGCGCAGCTGACGTTGCGGGTGTATTCGGGCGGGATGGTGCCGCCGGTCCAGCAGGCGACGATCAGGTCGTAGCCGCACAGCTTTTCTTTGTCCGCAAGGCAGTCCAGCGTGTCGTAAACCTCAACGGAATACCCTTCCTTTTCCAGTATGCCGGCAAACCGTGCGCTGACCAGCTTCGGTTCGTGGCCGTCCCAGCCGCCCTGAAAAATAAGCACTTTCTTTTCCATCGTTGCTCTCCCTGTCTGTGTTCTGGTGCCCGGCAGTCGTCAGAGGGATGCCGGAACGGAATGGACGTCTTTCTTTTGGAGGGTGCTGTTCTCCTGCGCGGAGACCGGCAAACGTGTTGCTGCGTCGCACCTTTCGGTTCCATTATAACGGCTTGCAGGCAAAGTTGCAACAACAAATCGTGCCGATATCGGTTTTCTGCGGCAAAAAATGCTCCCCCGAGACTGCCTGCGGCTTCGGAAAATATTTTGTGAGAGCCTCCGTTCAAAACGCAAAAGAGAGGAGCAAGGCAGAAAAGCCGGTTTTCAAATGATTCGACCGGCAGAGGTTCCCGCCCAAAGTGCCGCACCGCTCAGCCAAGCGTGTTGGTCAGGGTGCCGATGCCCTCAATGCTCACCTCCACCCGGTCGCCGGGCTTCAGCCAGTTCTTTTGGCCGGCGGGGTAGCCGTGCATCACCCCGTGGGGCGTTCCGGTAAAGATCATGTCGCCGGGCATCAGGGTGACGTGGCGGGAGAGGTCGGCGATGATCTGCGCTGCGGAAAAAATCATATCCGAGGTGCTTGCGTCCTGCCGCAGCTCGCCGTTCACCCGGCTGCTGATGCGCAGGTCGGCGGGGTCAATGCCGTCCGCGGTGGCAATGCAGGGGCCGACGGGCGCAAAGCCGTCCAGATTTTTGGAAAGATCCCACTGGCCGCCCCGCGCAAACTGCAGGTCGCGGGTGGAAAGATCGTTGCCGCAGGTGTAGCCGAACACGCAGTCCGGCGTTTCTTCGGCGCTGACATTGCGCGCCGTCCGGCCCATGACCACCACCAGCTCCGCCTCGTAATCGTACTCGCGGTATTCGGGCAGCAGCCGGATGCACTCGCCGTCCGCGGCAAGCGCGGTGGGGTATTTGCTGAAAACCACCGGCGCGGCGGGCAGGGGAATGCCGCATTCCTTTGCATGCTGCCGGTAGTTCAGCCCGATGCACAGGATCTTGCCGCCGCCGGTCAGCACCGGTGCGGCGGGGCCGTCGGCAAAGCACACGGCGTCCTGCGCAAGCGCCGCCAGCACGGCAAGGCCGTCGCTTCCGGCGGTTATCGCCTCCAGCATGGTGGCGGGGGCCTGTACGCCGCGGCGTGCGGCCTCGGCGGGAACATCCACCACGCCCTGCGGTGTTTCAATGCCCAGAACGATGCTGCCGTTCTGTCGTATTTGTTTCAGCTTCATGGTAATCCTCCCCGTGCAAGGCTTTTATCCAGTATAGCACAGAACAATGTGCTCTGACAATCGGGCGGAGGGGCAAAAGCGGCGTTTTTAGTGTCGGGAACGGCAGCTGCCGCCTTGACAGACCGTGGCTTTCGTGGCATACTGAACCTGAAAAAATACTGCGGCAAAGGAGAAGAAACGATGCAATACATCATCGACAACGATCTGCACATCCATACCCGGCTGTCCATCTGCTCGCAGGACGAAGGCCAGACCCCGCAGGCCATCCTGCAGTATGCCAGAGAGAACGGCCTGAAAAGAGTCTGCATCACCGACCACTACTGGGATGACGAAGTCCCCTGCGATTCTGTGGTAAACTGGTGGTACCGCAAGCAAAACTACGACCACATCGCGCAGTCGCTTCCGCTGCCGCAGGACCCGGAGGTGTCGATGCTGTTCGGCTGCGAAACGGACACCGACAGCATCGACACCGTGGGCGTACCCAAATCCCGCTGGGATGATTTCGGCTTCATCATCGTTTCCACCACCCATTTTCAGCATATGGACGGCCCCGTGTGGCAGGACAAAAGCCCGCAGGCCATCGCCGGCCGTTGGGTCTCGCGGCTGGACGCTGTGCTGAACGCGGAGCTGCCCTTCCGCAAAACCGGCATTGCCCATCCGGCCTGCAGTCTCATCGCCCAAGGCTCCCGGTCAACATATCTGCAAGCGCTGGAGTGCATCCCCATCGCCGAGATGGAACGCCTTTTCACCAAAGCGGCGCAGCTGGGCGTGGGCATCGAGATCAATGCAGGCGATATGAGCTTTGCCGAAGAGGAGTCGGACACCGTCCTGCGCATGTTCCGCATCGCCAAGGAGCGGGGCTGCCGCTTCATCTTCGGCACGG
>CAZYRD010000166.1:0-3314 GCA_964649475.1 uncultured Faecalibacterium sp. | reverse complement strand
TGAAATTTTTGCGCGGGCCATCCGCCTGCTGGATCTGCAGGAAAGCGACAAATTCATTCCCGCCGCAAGATAAAGCGGTACGGCGCAAACAGAAAAAACCGGCCCGAGATCTGTTCACGGGCCGGTTTGCTGCGTGCCGGACGGTATCGCACCGTCCGGCTTTTTGTATGTGTCTTTTTTAAGTCTTTCCTGTGGAGCTTCCCGCGGGGAGTTCAGGTCGCTTTTGCCTGCTGGGCGGCCTCGATGCGGGAGTAGAAGAACACGCCGCCGAGGATCAGCCCGCCGCCGGCAAGCTGCAGCGCGGTGGGGATCTCCGCAAACAGAAACGCCGCCAGCACCGCCGCCACGGCGGGCTCGCACAGTTTGCAGGCGGAAACAAAGGACGGGGAGAAGTATTTCAGCGCCCAGCTGAAAATGCTGTGCCCCATAATGGTGGAAAGCACCGCCAGCGCCAGCCCCACCAGCACGGCGGAGGGCCCGCAGGCAAACAGGCTGTACCCCTGCACGGCGCAGGCGGCCAGCAGTACCGTCCCGCAGGAGGCGTATACCAGCCAGGTGTACACCGTGGTGGACATGCTGCGCCGCAGCACCTGACCGATCAGCGTATACAGCGCGGTGGCAACGGCGGCCAGCCACGCCAGAACGTCACCGTACAAATGCGCGCCGCTGCCGGAATCCGACCAGGCGATCAGCACGCTGCCCGCCAGCGCCACGGCGATGGCTGCGGCGGCTTTGGGCGAAATGCGGCCCTTCAGAAACAGGCAGTACCCAAGGCTTACCCAGATGACCTCGGTGCAGACGATGGTGGTGGAGCTTGCCACGCTGGTGTGCTGCAGTGACTCGAACCACAGCACGAAATGCGCCGCCAGAAAAAATCCGCTCAGGCAGCTGAGCAGCACGGCCCGACGGCTGACCTTTTTCAGCTCCTGCCGCCGCGCGGGGGATGCAAACACCGCCGGCGTCAGAAACAGCACCGTCCACAGCATGCGGAACGCCGCAGTCACGGTGGAGGGCGCGTCGGAATACCGCACAAAAATGGCCGAGACCGAAATGCCCAGGATGCCCAGCAAAAGCAGACTCATGGGGTGTTTTTCCACATATTTCATGTTGAGTTTCCTTCCTTTTGCCGCGGCGGTGCGTGCCGCGCGGCGCATCTTGTCACATCATACCATGTTTTTGCGGTTTTGAACAGCACCAACCGCGCGGCGGCGTGTTATGTTTTGCCGTGTGTTGACATTCCTCTGCAAATTCCGTATTATGAAAGAAAAACGGGGCGCAGCAAAGAGCTTGAGCCGCGCCCACGCAAAACAGGGGGAGGGCGTCGCGCGATGAAAGCGGGCTTTGCAAAACAGGAGATCACACCCGGAACCGGTCTGCCCATGGCGGGGTTTGACCGCCGCAAGCTGCCCGCGGAAGGCCTGCTGGACGCGCTGGAGGTCTGCGCACTGGCGCTGGAGGCTGCGGACGGAAGCCGGCTGGCGGTGTGCGTGTTTGACCTGCTGGGCGTGGACGACGCTCTGTGCCGCAAGGTAAAAACGGCGGTGGGCGCCGCCTGCGGCCTTGCGCCGCAGCGCGTCTGGGTCAGCGCTACCCACACCCACAGCGCGCCCCGCGCCTGCTTTGCCGGAAGCGGCGACGCCGCTTATACGGATTTTCTTGCGCAGCGGGCGGCGCAGGCCGCACAGCGTGCACTGCAGGCCCTTGTGCCGGTGCAGGCGTCCGCCGCCTGTGCCGCCGTCACGGGGGTGACCTCGCTGCGCAACCGGGGCCGCGACGGGGCGCAGTTTTCCATGCCGCTGCCGCTGCTGCGGCTGCAGGGCGCGGCGGATACGCTGTGCCTTGTCCGCATGGCCTGCCACCCCACCGTGCTGGACGAAAAGAACCTGTTGTACTCGGCGGACCTTGCCGGTGCGCTGCGACGCGGACTGGGCGCCGGTGCGGCGCTGGTGCTCAACGGGGCCTGCGGCGATTTGTCCACCCGCTTCACCCGGCAGGCCTCCGCCCCGCCGGAGCTGACCCGCCTTGCCGGCATTGCCGCACAGGCCGCGGCGCAGGCTTCGTACCATAGCCTGCCGGACTTCGGCGCGCACATCGCCGCCGCCGAGGTGTTTGCCGAGCTGCCCTGCGCCGCCGCACTTGATGAGCAGCAGCGGCAGCGCCTGACCGCCGCCCTGCGCAAAAAGCTGGCAGAATGCACCGACCCGCAGGCTGCGCGGGAGTATGACTCCCGCCTTGCCGTGCTGGAACGCCCGCCCGTCCGGCCGGAAAAGACCCGCACCGTCCGTGTGTGCGCGGCGGACCCCGGCCCCTTTGTGCTGGTGGGCGTCCCCTTCGAGGTGGACCACGCCGACGGCCTTGCTATGGAGCAGGCGCTGGCGCAGCAGGCGGGCAAGCCGGTGTACCTTGCCTGCTACACCGGCGGGTACGAAAGCTACCTGCCCAGCGGCGCGCCCGTCACCGCCGAAAGCAGCTACGAGGACATCGCCGCCGCCTTCCGGCCCGAAGCCCGCACCCTGCTGCTGACCGCCGCGCGGGAGTGTGTGCGGCAATGCAAGGAGCAAAATAAATAAAAAGGACCCGACGGGTGTGCTTTTTGAAAAAAGCGTGTTCCGTCGGGTTTTCGTTTTTTGTGCGGCGGAGAAAACTCCTTATTTCTGCCGGTGCTCGCCCTTGGCGGTGCTGCGCAGGCCGATCTCGGTGCCGGTGCGCAGACGGGTGATGTTCTCCCGGTGCTTGTACAGGATCACCGCCGACGCCACCAGCAGAATGGCGGGCAGCACAAGGCTGCGCTCGGCAAGGCCCATGTACAGGGGCACGCCCGCAATGGTGGAAAACGTGCCGATGACGATGTAATCCGTCACAACGGTGATGACCAGCACTGCCGCCAGCAGCGCCAGCGCAAATTTCCAGTTGAGGGCGATG
The DNA here is from genome assembly GCA_964649475.1 of uncultured Faecalibacterium sp. Classification (GTDB taxonomy): domain Bacteria; phylum Bacillota; class Clostridia; order Oscillospirales; family Ruminococcaceae; genus UBA1762. Next base: position 392 of record CAZYRD010000166.1, on the reverse strand, counting down.
GTCATGCCCAGATAGGGGGCGAAGCCCTTGCCGCCGCGGAATTTCAGATAAAAGGGGAAGATGTGCCCCAGTACGGCGGCTACACCGGCCACGGCGCCCGCATGCACCAGCGCGGGGAAAAGCAGCTTCACCAGCAGCACAGCCAGCAGGGCTTTGCCTGCATCGTGTACGGCCACGGCGACGCCCGCGCCCCAGCCCATCAGTATGGCGGCGTTGGACGCCCCCAGATTGCCGGAGCCTGCGGCGCGCAGGTCCACTTTTTTGGCCATTGCCAGATATTTTGCCATGTTGGAAGATCCGAGCAGATAGCCCAGCAGCGCGGCGATCACATATCCCATCGTCGTTGCCTCCTTGCAGGTGCGGTTTGACGCGGCGTTGTACGGCGCCGGCCG
>CAZYRD010000165.1:0-5822 GCA_964649475.1 uncultured Faecalibacterium sp. | reverse complement strand
TTCAGGTTGCAGGTATGGGCAACGTGCAGGCACAGTGCCTTTACAACACCGGCGGTTTTCTCCTTCAGCTTGCCCGCCATCGGCTCAAAGGTATCGGGTGCAAACAGTTTTCCGTCAACTTTCAGCTGCATGACCTGGTCATAGCATTCCGCTGCCTCCGTGTGGGAAATCTGGCCTGCGTATTTTTCTTCTGTTTTTCGCAGTACTTCCTCTCTGGAGCAGTCTTCAAACATTCCGATGATGTCATAAGCCACATCGTCCACAACATGAACTGCGCCGGAACAGACATCCAGCACGATATTGTATCCGCCAAGCTTGTATTGATGAATCATTTCTACTCTATCTCCTTCGCAAAAAAATGCCGCCGGATCCGGCGGCATTTCAGTATTGGCAATTACTTGCTTTCCTTGGCGCTTTCACACTTCTGGTTTGCGATGCCGCAGCTGGTTTTGCAGGCAGACTGGCAGGAAGTCTGGCACTCGCCGCAACCGCCGTTCTTGGCGCTCTCGCACAGATTGCGGGTCTGGATGGTCTTGATATGTTCCATGATAATATCCTCCATATAAAATTATTAAAATGTTCTTGTATAGTTTATCACAGTGGTGTGCTTCTGTCAATCCCGATTTTCCGCCGCGGAGCGGCAGATCGGTGCCGCGGCGGCTGTCAGATTTTTTTCAGCCGCAGAACAGCCGTGCTCCATGCGGGGATCTCCGGCAGTGCAAAGCTTTGTCCCATGCCAAGGGGCTGCCAGCCCGCCGGGGTCAGCAGCTCGGCGGCGCAGGGGCTGTCGGCGTGCAAAACGGTGTTTTGTGCATCGTCAAAGGCGGTGTTGTACAAAAAGACCGCTCTCTCGCCGGCGTCATCCTCCCACAGCGAACATCCCATCCGGCCCTCGCTTTCGGCGTACACCGGCAGCGCTCCGCCGCAAAGCCATGCCAGCGTATTGCGCACCTGCTTCGTCTTGAACAGACCGAGAATATCATTGTACCACGGGCCGCGCGCGTTGACAGCCACACGGCCGCCCAGCGCGTTTTCAAACACCGTGCTGCCGACGACGCCCGCGGCGGCTTCCTCTTTGTTCATGCTGTAGGAGAGCGCCTCGCCGCCGCAAAGCTGCAGGCAGGCGTTACCATGTTTTTGTGCGCCCCAGATGTTGAACCGGTCGTAGCCTGCTCCCTCGCCGTTCAGCGGATGGTCGGTGAAATGCTCGCTGGTGCCGGCGCCATGCAGCTCTTTGTCATAGGCGGCGCGGCATACGCCGGTCAGGTTGGCTTCGGTACGTGCGTTGATCTCCAGCGCGGCGGCGCCATCGGCAAAAATGCCCTTTTTCAGCCATTCGCCCAGCTCATCGTCGGGCATGGCGCATACCGTTTTGCCGCACAGCACCAGCGCGGCGGCGTTTTCTTTGCGGAAGGTGAACGGCACGCCCATGTGGAACAGGTTCAGCCACCATTGGCTGCCGGGATCGCCCATCTGCCACAGGTCGGCCGCGGGCTCGCTGTACTGCCAAAGATCCTCGTGAAAATAGGGGAAGATGCCCATCTGCTTTTTGCCGCGGATCAGCTCATACATCTGCGCCAGCATGGGGTAGGCCTCGTGCATGGTCGCAACCAGCCGTCCGGGAAGAAGCTGCTCGCGCAGGTTGGGCTTGATGCCTTCGTCCATGATGCCCTGCGCGCCCGCCACGCCGATGTTCATGGCGGCCTCCAGCAGGGTGATGCGCATGGATTTTTCCCGCAGGATGTAAGGGGAGGTGACCTCCTCCACCAGATTGACCACGATGGCGTCGGCGGCCTCCGTCATGGCGCACAGCCGCGCGATGGAAACATTTTTGGCAACCACGCCCAGCGGGTCGCGGTCATCGTAAAAGCCGCTGCCGTGCCGGAACCAGACCTCGCCGTTCCGGTTTTTGGAAAGCTCTACAAATTCCTTGTAATGCGGGCAGTCGTAAATACCAAGTTCCGGGTTGATCTGCATATAGCCGATGATGATGCCGTCGTCCACCGCGTGGATGGTCTCGGCAATGAGCCGCACCAGATCCAGCATGGCGCTGCGGTTGAAGTTCTGCCACAGGGCGCGCAGCCTGCGGCCGTCGGCGGTGCAATGGTCCTGCGCAATGGCAGAATGCAGTTCGGCGCGGGTATAGGAAAGCCCGTGCAGTGCGTTGAATTTCTGCATGCAGTCGTCACAGAAGCAGCCGTAATCCACCGGCGCGTGGAAAAAGATGCGGAAGTCGTCATCGATCCAGAAGATCTTCGGCTTCAGTACGGCGTAGCGGGTCAGGGTCTCGCGCAGATGCTTTTTGAAGGCCTCCGACCGGGGGCAGGCGGAAACGGCACAGCCCTTGCCGTCGGCGTCCACCATGGTGGGGAAGGGCATTGCGCCGGACTTGTGATGATCGGCATGGCCGATGGTGGTGCTCAGATTCACCTGCATCTCCACGCCTTTTTCCTGAAAATGACGAAAGAATCTGCAGTAGGTGTCGTAGTCGCAAACGCGCTCGTCCTCCGCGTATACGCCGTTGAAAGTCACAACTGCGGCGCCGCCGTGAAAAGCGTCCGGCCATTGCTCCATGGCCTGTTCGATGCGGTCAGCGTCAATGCAGAAAATGCGTTGGATGCATTTGAATTCGTTCATGGAAACTCCTCCTTATCCGGATGGTGATGAAGCGAACGATGAAAACGGTCATTCCCGGTAGAGATATACCTGTCCGGTGATGCCGGTGGGGGTGGGCTCCAGCGGCCACTGGTCGGGCGTGTTGGCGCGGGTGTAGGGCAGGTCGCCGCACTGCCGGTGCAGCGTGGTGGCTACCTCGACGGCCAGTTCGTTTTCGCCGGAATGACAAAGCGCCGTGATATCATAGCGGAAGGGCGGCAGGATCTGGATGCCGGCGCTTTTGCCGTTGATGAATACTTCGACGCCTTCATAGGCGTCGGTGATCTCCAGCGCGGCAAAGGAAGCGTTTTCATCCAGAGTAAAACGGATCCCGTACCGGATGAAGCCGGAGAAGGAGGGATCGGTGAGATGATAGCTTTGCAGCTGCTCCACCGGTCGCTTGCTGCCGAATGCGGGGTAATCAATGCTGCGGCAGACGCTTTCTTCAAAAGAAGTCAGCTCGGTTTTTTTGCCGCGAAGCACAAATGGCTCGGCAGCATCCGGGTGGTCGCCGCCGATCAGGATCATGCTTTCCGAGGGTGCAAGCGTGACGGGCAGGCGGCCGTTTTGCTGCTCCGGCTTCACCAGCCGGTTTTCCCATGCGTCATAGCGGACAACGGGCTGTGCGGACGGCAGCTGAACGGTGCCGATGTAGGGGCGGGTGTCCTCGTTGAACAGGTAAAAGATCTCCCGCTTACCGGTTTGATGCAGCACGCGGATACGGTCGTTTTCAGGCACAAGCCGCACGCTTCGCAGGTACATCCGGTCCGCCAGTGCGGCCAGCCCGCTCAGCGGGATGATGGGACAATCCGCCAGCGCCTGCGGCAGAGGCTCGCCGGTGCACAGACCCTGCGGCAGCTCGTCGATAAATACAACCGTTCCGCCGGCGGCGCGCAGCTGACGGATGCCCTCTGCGGTTTCCCGGGTGATGAACTGCGCCGCGGGTACGACCAACAGCCGGTGAGCATGGCCGTTGACGGTCAGCCTGTCGGTGATTTCGGTGCGGTACCACTCCGGCTGGGCAAACACATCCGAGGGCACGTAGCGGAAATCCACCTGCATGTCCCAAAGCACGCGGGCGGCCTTTTCCATGGGCATGCAGCGCCCGGACCACTCGGCCTCGGCGTGGTATAAAACGGCGGCAGGCGCTTCCTGCACGCCGCCCTCCAGCAGGCTGCAGACCCGGTTGCCGTACTGCATCAACCGGCCGAAATGCCGGTACTGCGGGTTGTGCCCGTGTGCGTAAAAATGGGGAGGACAGTCCGGATCGGGAAAAGCTTTGCTGGTAAAGGCGTGGGGAACAAAGCGGTTGACGCCCCGCACCATGAAATGATCCAGCAGATATTTTTCCAGCCGCAGGCCTTCGCTCCAGCCGTAATTGCCGAAAAGCTCGCACATGGTACGGCCCTTCATCCGCGGGACCAGCTGCCCCATCGAACTGCCAAGCTTGCCCAGCGCATAGTGGAAAAATTCGCCGGTCGCAGTGAAATAAGGGTCACGCGCCCGGGTGAAATCCTCGCCGCCGGGGTATACCTGGCTGCCGATGCAGTCGATGCCGGCCCAATCCTGTCCCATCAGACCGCGGAAATAATGCCCCAGACTGCAGCCGGTACGGGCATGCTGGCCGTCATCCTCGATGATGTGACCGATGTATTCCACGCCCCGCTCGCGGCACCAGTCGCCGATGGCGCGGGAAAAATCCTGTTCCACCAGCCGGGTGACGCAATCCATGAAGATGTAGCGTACCCGGGCGGTGAGTGCCGCGTCGCAGTCGTTGTTCCACAGCAGCGGCAGCTGCACGGCAAAACCCTCGCCCAGCCGCTGACGCAAAGCCTCCTCCAGCTCGCGGCTCCAGGGAAGATCCTGCGGCTGACCCAGCATGGTGGGAACCCGGTAGACGTAATTGTTGCCAAGCTCCGGTTCGTCAGAGAAAAAGCCGGCGATCACCGTGCCGAATTTGTCCCTGTACCGGGCGTAGTGCGGTTCATACACCGCGTCGATCTGCAGCTGACAGGACGCCCTGTCCATCATATTGATGTAGTTGCGGTGGGCGCCGATGTTGCGGGAGAGAAAGCACAGCTGCACCTCCCAGCGGCCCTCCGGCGCACTCCAGTCCAGCACGCCGTTATGTACATGCGCGGAAAGATCCACCGGCTGGCCCGGACGGTCCTTCCTCACAGCGGTGACGCTGAGGATGCGGTCATCGTGGAAGCGGCAGGACGGCTTCAGATTGCCGAGGACCTGATTGGTGACGGCATACATGGTGCGGGCGTGCCGGCTCTGCTGCAGGTGATCGGCGTGGCACTTTTTTTCCACGTTCAGCGTGATATGCCCGTTTTTTACCGGATAGTGCTTGTTCAGCAGACCCTGCCGCCGCAGCTCGGCGGGGGCGTTTTGCACAGCACCGGCGGCAAAGCCGGTGGGAAAGTGTTTGTCATCCAGAATCCACACTTTCATGCCGCGCTTTTCGGCTTCGTCCAGCAGAATGTCCATATCATGCCACCAGAGCTCCTTGCAAAAGTCCTCATGCGGGCGGGCCTCCACGCAGAAAGCGCGGATGTTGGCGTCATAAATGGCCTTTACCATGCGTCGGTAGACCTCTTCGCTTTCGCCGTGTATCCACAAAAACGGCAGCATAAAATTATCGGGGTCGTGTGTCAACAGTTGCTGAAATGTCATGACAGCCTCCTTTTGTATGGACGGTTTGCGGGAAAGATGAAAATATTCGGGTGCGGGTCAGTTCAGAAACGGATGCGTTTTCTTCAGATGCTGCAGCAGACCGGTGCAGCCTTCGGTCACATCGTGCCATGTGGCGTCGAAATCGCCGGTGTACCAGGGGTCGGCTACGCTGCCGGGACGGTTGGTATAATCCAGCAGAAGCGACAGCTTTTTCTGTGCGTCGCCGCCGCAGATGCACTGCATATTGCGCAGGTTGGAGGCGTCCATCCCCACCAGAAAATCGTAGTCGGCGTAGTCCGCGGCGGTCATCTGGCGAGCGGTTTTGCCGGTGCAGGCCAGACCGTGTTCGGCCAGCTTGCGGCGTGCCGGAGGGTAGACCGGGTTGCCAAGCTCCTCGGCGCTGGTGGCGGCGCTGGCGATCTCAAAACGATCCGCAAGCCCTGCCTTTTCCACCAGATCCTTCATCACGAACTCGGCCATGGGGCTGC
>CAZYRD010000164.1:814-5916 GCA_964649475.1 uncultured Faecalibacterium sp. | reverse complement strand
ACCACCTTTTCGTCCGTCCAGGTGGCATCGTCGTCGTCGGAGTGGCGGTAGGTGAACCAGTCGGCCTCCACACCGCAGCCGCCGGGAGAGGCAAACCACGCATCGATGCGGCCGTCGCCGTACTGTATGATGGAGGGTCCGTAGCGGTAGCCCCAGGTCTTGCCCTCGCGCGGGGCGAACACATCGCAGCCGTCATCCACCAGCCGCAGACGCAGATGCTTGTTATTCATGGATCGATAACCTCCCTGTTTCCGCCCCCGCGTACCGCGAAAGCTGTTTTTTCTTCGTTTTGATTGTAACGGTTCGCACGGAAAAAGTCAATCGTCTGCCCCGCGATATTTTCGCCGGCGAAGATTCTGTGTTTTCTGTTATTCTGCAGGAAAATTTATCATTGCCCCGGCCGCCGTGTCGTGCTAGAATAAAGGCAGGACTCCGGTCCGGCAAAAAGGAAACGAGGTACCGCTTATGTATACGCCCGCAACATCCCGCCATTTTTCAAAGCAGACCGATCCTTCCGGCGCGGTATATTACGTGCTGGACACCCACGCTGCCCCGCAGCAGCAGGGCTTTTACTTTGTCAATCCCTGCATGAGCGACGACGGCCGTTATCTGTGGTTTTACACCTTCTATCCCCCCGCGCAGCATCGCACGCTGGGCGTGGTGGATTTTGAAAAGGACGAGGTATACAATTTCCCCGAGGCCGTGCACGAATGCGGCCCTATCGTGGACGCCGAGGGCAACTGCTGGTTCTGCGACCTTGTCAACCTGTACAAGCGCAGCCCCGACCCCGCCGTACCCGTTGAGATCGTGCAGCCTCTGCCCGCCGAACTGAGCGAAAACGGTGCCGAGCTGCTGCGTGCCCCCGCCTGTCACCTGACCTTTTCCCCGGATAAAAAGCAGGTGTTTTTTGACTCCATCAGCACCGGCGGCTACAAGATGGGCGTGATGGAGCCGGACACCGGCAAATACACCGAATGGTGCCGCGCAAAATATTACCGCAACCACGGCCAGTACAACCCGGTGCATCCCGGCATTGCGCTGACGGCGGAGGATTTCGGCGCGCCCTACGACATCAGCCGCGGCACTGCCGGCATCCGCTGCGACGAAAACGGCGTCTTTCAGCGGCTGTGGCTGGTGAAGGCGGACGGCACGCAGGAGGTCATTCCCCCGCTGGACGGCATGCGCGCCACCCACGAATGGTGGAGCGCCGACGGCAGCAAGGTGTACTACTGCCGGTACGTGCTGGCGGACATCATCGGCGGCGTGCGCAACAACGGCGTGTGCTGCTATGATATTTTCACCGGCGAGCACAGGCTGGTGGCTCCGGTGCCCGCATGGCACGGCTTCACCACCGCAGACGAGCAGCTGGTGGTGTACGACGAAAACGCCGGCTTCTACCGCGGGTGTGAATCCCGCGTGGGACTGTACAACGTAAAGACCGGCAAGCAGGCGTACATCGTCACGCTGAACGAGGCCATGGCCCCGCCGGAGAAGCCCTCGCAGTACCATCTGGACCCGCACCCGCGCTTCAACGCGCAGGAAAAATACATCGTGTTCACCGCCGTGAAAAACGGCGACCCGCAGGTGGCGGTGGCCTTTACGGAGGACATTCTGCCGCTGACGGAGTGAGCCGTTTTACAGCATGAGGTAACCGCCCAATGGAATATCTTCTGATCCCGCTGGCCTGTGTCATGGCCGCCGCAAAGATCCTGATCCAGAGCAAATTTGCCAAGGACAAAAGCCGCACCCCCGTGGACGCTATCTTTTTCAACGGCGTCATCTTCCTTACCGGTGCCGTACTGCTTTGGCTGATGCTGGACGTGCAGCTCACCGCCGCCGCGGTGATCGCCGGTCTGATCGTCGGTGCGGTCAACCTGTCCTATCAGCTGTTTTATGTGTCCGCCTTTACCTGCGGGCCGATCTCGCTGACGACGCTGATCTCCTCCGTCAGCATGGTGGTGCCCACCGTCTTTTCCGCCCTTGCGTACAACGAGCCGCTGAACCTCAGCCGGGGGCTGGGCATTCTCGTCACCGTCGCCTCGCTGTATTTTTCCACCTTCAAGCCCGGCAAGGACAAGCTGCACCTGAAATGGATCCTGTTCACCGCGCTGGCTTTTCTGGCCAACTGCACCTCCAACATATTGATGAAGGTCTACCTGAAAAGCTTTGCCGTGGGCGACTCGTCCTCGTTTGTGGCCGTCCACTTCACCTCCTCCGCCGTGCTCTCGCTGCTGCTGTACCTCATTCTGACCGGCCGCGGCAAGCGCTGCACCTATCCCATCGGCAAGGCCGTGATTTTCACCGGCGTTGCCATCGGCGTCATCCTCGGCTGCTTCAACGTCATCTACGCCTACGCCATGTCCGTGCTGGACGCCACGCTGCTGCTGCCGCTGTACAACAGCGGCACGACGCTGCTGGTGACGCTGGGCAGCGCCCTGCTGATGAAGGAACGGCTGGACAGGCGCCAGACCATCGGCGTTCTGCTGGGCGTCATCGCCATCGTGCTGATGAGCCTTTGAGCCGGCTGTTTCGCCCCGGTACATGTTTGGCTCTCCATATACAGAAAAAAGCCCCGCAGGGAGATGTCATTTTTTGATGACACAGCCCTGCGGGGGATTTTTTGTCTGTTTTTTCAAAGCAGGATGAAGCCGATGGTGTTGATGGCGAAGTTGGCGAACATGTGCACCAGCCAGGAGGTGCAGATGCTGCCGTTTTTTTCGTTGAGCAGGTTGAAGATGACGCCGCCGGCGGCAAGCCCGGCCAGCACCAGCGCGAACAGCACCGGTGAAAACCAGCCCGCCATCATGGCCACATGATAGGCGGAAAAGGCCAGCGCGGAAAACCCGTGGGCAAAACCACGGTTCGTCAATGCTTTGAGGTTTGAGAACACAAACCCGCGGAAGAAAAACTCCTCCAGCAGCGAATTGATAAAAGAGATGTACAGCGACACGAAGAGAAAATTCTCCCGCGTGACGCCGGCGTTTTGCGAGAGGCTTTCCGCGATGCCGGAAAAATCGAACCAGCGGCGCACCACAAAATAACCGCCGAGGATGAGTCCGTACAGCGCCGCGCCCAGTGCAAGCGCCGTCAGGACATCCCGCCGTTTAAAGCGGAACAGCTCGCCGAAGCACAGCCCGAACCCCCGCGCCAGCGCAAAGGGCACCCCCAGAAACAGCGCCAGCTTGATGATGGATTTGAGCCAGTAGGCCGGTCGCAGAACGCCGTCCACAAGAGTCATGGCGGCGCAGCACAGCACCGCCCCCGCCAGCAGCCACGGCAGCGTCTTTTTATCGCGCGCCGTCATTTACCGTTCCTCCAGTGCCCAGGATAGGGCGGGGCATATTTGCGTTCGCTCATATCGTTCTCTTTTTCCGTATCCGACGACAGCTTGTCGGTTTTTGTTCCAAAGCATCAGAGGCTCTGCGCTTTTTTATACAGGTAAGCCCGTCCGCGCTTTTCGCCGGTGCGGTACACGGCGCCCGCCGTCAGCAGCACCCGGAGCGCCGCCGAGGCCCGCCGGCCCCGCAGACGGGCGGCTTTGGCAAATTCCGCCGCGGTAAAAAGCGGAGGCAGGCTTTGCGGAACAAGGGCGGCGAGATCCGCCGGCTCTGCCAGCAAAACGCTGCCCAGCCAGCCGGTGGGGATGCGCTCGTACCGGGTGGCGTGTTTTTTGCGGTCGGCGCCGACGCCGTCCTTCAGCCTGTACTCATCCATGGCCAGCAGCGGAAATTCAAACTGCAGGCCGGGCTCCTCCAGCAGCTCCAGCAGCCAGAACAGCTCCGGCAGGGCGTCGGAAAGACGGTCCGGCCGGGGGCTTTTGTGCGGAGCGGAAAGCTCGCCGGTGGCGGGGTCCACCCAGACGATGCGCTTTTGCGCCGCCAGCGGGTGCACCACCTTTACCGGCCCGCGGGCCAGCAGGGCGGGCAGTTTTTTGCGCAGAGGATAAAAACCGGCGGTCTGGATCTCGATGACGCCGTCGGCACGGGCGATGTCGGCGACAAAGCCTTCCAGCGGGATCTCGTGGAAGCGGTCATCCGGCTCGTAACAGTATTTCAGTGCGGCGTGCAGGGTGCGCTCGCCCAGCGTACCGATGCCTCCGGCGGCGGGTGTGCGGCCGCCGGGGACGGCCGGGGCCTGCTGTGCGGCAGCGCCGGGGACGCCTTCCCGCACACGGGCAAGGGCCCACTGCAGCAACGCCTGCTTTTGCTGCAGAAGGTCATTTTTCTGCTGCAGCAGGCCGTTTTCCTCACACTGCCGGGCGTCCGTCTGCAGCAGCGGGACGGACGTCTGCTGCAGGGTCTCTGCCCGCTGTGAGGCGTCGGGCATATCGCTCCCGCCGCACGGCGGGGCAGTTCTTTCACTGACAGGATTCATGCAGGCTTACACCAGCGCGAAGCCATCCTCCGTTTCAGCCACGGGGATGAGGCAGGGGCGCTCCATGGGAGAGTGGTTGGGACGGTGCAGCGACAGCAGCAGACGGCCGCTGAGATCATTGAACAGCATACCGTGGCCGCCGTCCCTGGCGAACAGCGGCTCTTCGGCGTGGACCCACGGGCCGGTGATCTCGCCGCTTTCGCTGGTGGCAACGGCCTGCGCGTAGCAGCCGGGGGCGGAGAAGCTGGACCACAGCATGTGCAGCTTTCCGTTGGCGGCTCGCCACAGGAAGGGGCCGTCGGTGACATAGCCTTCGGTGGTGGCGCTGTGGGAGGTGACCCATGCAGGGTCTTTGGCGGCGAACAGGGTGATTGCGTCGCCGATGGGGGCGGTGAGGTCATCCGTCAGGCGGCGGGCGCAGACGGTACCGTTTTTGATCTGGACCCACTCGTGGCAGAACACGATCCACGGATCGCCGTTTTTGTCCACGTACAGGGTGCCGTCCAGACACATCCACTCCCGCGGGGTGACGGGGCCGTCGCTGATGGGCAGGAAGGGGCCCATGGGGCTTTCGGCGCGCAGGATCTGGGTGCCGCGGTTGACGTTTTCGGCGCAGAAGCTGACGAACATATAGTACGAGCCCTTCCACTTGTGCACCTCCGGTGCCCAGAAGTCCCGGTCGGACCAGAAGTTTTCGGGGCGGGTAAAGCATTCGTGCGGGTCGCTCC
>CAZYRD010000164.1:0-804 GCA_964649475.1 uncultured Faecalibacterium sp. | reverse complement strand
CACGTCCAGACCCTTGCCGCGGAAGGAGAAGCCGGTACCGGTGCAGCGGCTGCCGTACATGTAATAGACGCCGTCCTCCAGCATGACGAACGGGTCGCGGATGTGGATATCCTGCAATTTCATAGGGAAGTCCTCCGTATAAAAAATATTTTTCGTTTTCAGCGCAGCGGCGCGGCGTTTTCCGCCGCGGGCCGCGGGAACGGAAAAGGCCGGACGAAACAGCCTCGTCCGGCCTCAGTATACCGTATTTTTGCAGAAAATGGAACCGTTTTACACAAAATTACTTGTTGTCGGCAACCTCTTTGACGGCAGTGACCAGACCGGCCAGATTCTGGATCTCGCTGGGGACGATGATCTTGGTGGCCTTGCCGTCGGCGACCTTTTCCAGCGCTTCCAGGCTCTTGAGGGTCAGCACCTTCTGGCTGGGGTCGGCCTCGTTCAGGATGCGGATGGAGTCCGCCATGGCGCGCTGCACGGCCAGAATGGCTTCGGCTTCGCCCTGTGCCTCGCGGATCTTCTGTTCCTTGACAGCGTCGGCGCGCAGGATGGCGCTCTCCTTTTCGCCTTCGGCGATGAGGATCTGGCTGCGCTTTTCGCCTTCGGCACGCAGAATGCTTTCGCGGCGCTCACGCTCGGCACGCATCTGCTTTTCCATGGCTTCCTGAATGTCCTTGGGCGGGATGATGTTCTTCAGCTCGACACGGTTGACCTTGATGCCCCACTTATCGGTGGCTTCGTCCAGCGTGGCGGTGATCTTGGTGTTGATGACGTCACGGCTGGTGAGGGTGCTGTCCAGTTCCAGCT
>CAZYRD010000163.1:0-5932 GCA_964649475.1 uncultured Faecalibacterium sp. | reverse complement strand
GGTGGAACGCTACTGCAAGGCGCATTTTGCCGATGAAGATGAGCTTCTGTTCCAGCGTACCGCGCCCATCTATTTCGAGATCCTGCCCACCGGTATCAGCAAGGGTACGGCGCTGCGCAGCCTTTGCCGGATTTTGGGCGTGCAGCAGAAGGAATCTTACGCCATCGGCGATTACGACAACGACGTCGAACTGCTGAAAGCTGCCGGTTTTGCCGTGGCGGTGGCCAATGCGCCCGCCCGCGTACAGCGCTGTGCCGACCTCGTTACCGGCAAGTGTATGGAGGGCGGCGTTGCGCAGTTTCTGAACGCGCTGATGGAGCAAAAGCTTGGGAAGGAACGCGCATGAACATGCAGCCGGTAGAAATGAACGCGGTGCAGGAACGGCCGGAAACGAACGGGGATAAGCCCGGCGAAGCCTTGGCGGAGGACCCGGCAAAGCGGGAAAAGCCGTTTCGGTTTCAAAAGCCGCTGATTCTGGCGGGCGGCCTTGCGGCGCTTGTCATGCTGGCTCTGCTGGCGTATCTGCCGCTGTGGGGCAGCTGGACGCCGCGGGAGGTGACACCGCATTTTGCCGCCCAGCTGGAAGCGCAGGGACGCATCGAGCTGAACACGGCGGATGCGGCGGCGCTTTGCTCTCTTCCGGGGATCGGCCAAAGCCGGGCGCAGGCCATTCTGGCATGGCGCGAAGCCAACGGCCCGTTTGAAGAGGTGGAAGATCTGCTGCAGATACCCGGCGTTGGTGAAAAAACGCTGGAGGAACTGCGGGAATATCTTTACATAGCGGAAAATAACTGAGAAAAGGAACAGCCGTTTTGAGTGTACGGCGGTTCCTTTTTTATTTCCCGCCGGGTTCGACAGTGTTTTTGTCCGGCGGCTGGTACAATAGCGGCAGGGTGATGCAAATGCGAACTGTGGTCTATGGTGATATTCTTCTGGCGGTCAACTGGATCGTGGATTATTTTCTTCTGGTGGGGGTGGCGGCGCTTACCGGCTGCGGCGCGGCGCGCGGCAGGCTTCTGCTGGGCGGAGCGCTGGGCGGGGCAAGCGCGTTTGTTTTTCTGGCGCCGCCGCTGCCGTGGTGGGGGCAGGCGGCGTATCAGCTTGTCACCGGTACGCTGGTGCTGCTGGTGGCGTTCCGGGTGCGAAGGCTGCGCAGTTTTTTGCGGCTTTGGTTCTGGTATTTTCTGCTCAACCTGTGCTACACGGGGCTGGTGCTTGCAGCCGTGTACTGGCTTTCTTTTTCGGCGGTGCGGCAAAACAATATGGCCTTTTATTACGATGTATCACCGCTGCTTCTGGTGGGCTGCATTGCAGCGCTGTATCTTTTGCTGCGGCTGGTGCTGCTTCTTCTGGAGCCCGCCCGTACCGATAAGATCGTCCGCGCCGAGATCGACTGTGCGGGCGAAACGCTGCATGCCGAGCTTCTCATCGATTCCGGCCTGAGCGCACAGGATGTTCTGCTGGAACAGCCTCTGCTGCTGCTTTCGTGGCCGGACACTCTGGGCAGTGCGGCAAATACATCGGTATGCGCCGCGGAAAAGATACCGGTGTGCGCCGCCGCAATGAAGGAGGAAAAAGGCGAAACGTTTTCCGCACAAGCTGCCTCTGTGCAGGGTGACGGTATGCGGGAAAAGCTGAACCGCTGGTTTTCCGCACCGCAGGGGGCGGCACTATCGCCGGGGCTGCGGCTCGTACCGCTGCACACGGCGGCGGGGCCGCTTCTGGCTCCGGCGCTGACGGCAAAAGCGGTCATCAACAGCCGTCCGGCCGTGGTGACACTGGCATTTTGCGGTGAGCGTCTTTGCGGCGGAAGGGTACAGGGACTGTTCGGTGCCAAAAGCTATGAGATGATAGGGGGAAGATAGGATGAACGTGCTGATCAAAGAAAAATTGCGGTTCCGGGACAGGGTAAAAACATGGTTCCGGCTGTTGCTGCGGCGCGGCGGCCATGACCTGTATTACATCCATTCATCGGAGGTCCTGCCTCCGCCGCTGACTCCTTTGCAGGAGGAAGAGCTGTTCCGTGGGCTGGAAGCGGGCGATGCCGCCTGTCAGCAAAAGCTGATCGTACACAACCTGCGGCTGGTGGTCTACATTGCCAAACGGTTTGAAGCCAACTCTGCAACCTCCAACCTCACGGTGGAGGATGCGATCTCCATCGGAACCATCGGGCTGATCAAAGCGGTGAACACCTTCGTGCCCAGCAAAAAAATCAAGCTCGCCACATATGCATCCAGGTGTATTGAAAACGAAATTCTGATGTACCTGCGCAAAAGCTCCAACCGACGGCAGGAATCCAGCATTGAAGAACCGCTGAACACGGACGGCGACGGCAACGAGCTGCATCTGGCGGATGTGCTGGGCAGCGACGAGTGTGTCAGCGCGCACATTGAGGAAGCGGATGAGCGCCGTGCGCTGTACCGTGCCATTGCCGCGCTGGGGGAGAGGGAGCGCCGCATTATGGAGATGCGCTTCGGGCTGCGCGACGGCATCGAGCGCACTCAGAAAGAGGTGGCCGACAGCATCGGCATCTCACAAAGCTATATTTCCCGGCTGGAAAAACGCATCATACTGCGTCTGCGCCGGGAGCTGGAACAGCAGGCCTCCTGAAAATAGCGGTTATAGGCGATCCTGCTTTAAAGGAATAAACCGAAAAATAGAAAAGAGTGCTCTCCGGCTTGTGGAGAACACTCTTTTTTTGCTAAGGGCATCGGCAAAGCGCCGGGAAAATACCGGTAAAGACGTCACCGGTTCATCTCTTCGATCAAGGAAAGGGGTTTGGCGGTCAGCTCCACCCATGCGGGACGGAACCCGCTTTTCAGGGCGGTGCGGGCCGAGCGGATATTGCTCCACGCCGCACAGTAAAACGGCACCTTGTTCCGTGCAAGGCATTCCAGCGCAAGGCGGCTGGTCAGCGCTGCCGCAACGCCCTGCCGCTGGTAGTCGGGCAGAACGTCGATGCCGATCTGCCACATAGTGTCGCAGTCGGCGCTGCATCCCGCCAGACCGATCAGTCCGCCGTTGTGATACGCACCTACGCCCAGCACGTCCAGGTGCGGCCGGTCGGCACAGAGCGCATTGCTCCATTGGGGCAGGTACAGCCCGGCAAAATCCTCCGGCTCAAGCAGCCGCAGCTCGTACGGGCAGGGCAGGGGCGAAAGGGCGTTTGCGTCCGGCAGATAGTATTCCGCCATAAAGCAGACCTGCAGACCGTGGGGGCGCAGCAGATCGTTCAGCCAATACAGATTGGGCGTTTCAAAACAGTGGTAAAAGGTGTATTTGCCAATGTACTGCCGGACGACCGCTTCTGTCCGGGGCGAAACCGCGGCCACGATGTTGCTGCCGTAGCTGACAAGCTGGCACTCAAACGGCAGCTTCAGATACCGCCGGGCATTTTGGCTGGCGGCGGAATGAACGATCACATGCTCATCTTTGGCAAAATCCTCTGCGGAGCAGCCCAGATCGATGGCGGACTGCTGCATTGCAATGTGTAAAATATCTGCGTTTGTCATGGGACTCCTTTTCGGCTATATGCTTCGGTCGGGGACATATCCGGGAAATTATAATACGAGTATAGCACATTGCATTTTTAAAAACAATGTGCTATACTGAACTAGCTGTATGGGGAAACAGGTGCAAAACCTGTGCGAGCCCGTCGCCGTAAGACGTAAAAAACAATACCGACCGCTTCAAAGCCGCAATTTGAAGTGCTGTGTCATTGAAAGCTTCTGCTTTTGAGAAGGCCGCCGGTGTCTGTGCGTCAAGCCGGAATATCCGTACAGCAAAGCTTTCTGCAAAAACCGCGAGTGCCGGTACATGAAGGCGAAAAAACAAGAAAAGAAAATGTAAGGAGAATGCAAAATGAAAATGACACGCATCAACCGTGCGCTGTTGTTCGTCGTTTGCATGGTGCTGATTGCGGCTACAGCACTGTTTGCGACCGGCTGCAGCAACAACGCCGAAACCACCGGCGAAACCGCCACCATCACCGTGGAAAACGGTGCCGTTCTGGGCGAGGGTGCTACGCAGTTCACCTTCACCGTTGTGGACGGCGAGGGCAACGAGACCGCTATGACCATCAACACCGACGCCGAAACGGTGGGCGAAGCGCTTATCGAGCTGAACCTGATCGCCGGCGATCAGGGCGATTACGGTATGTATGTAAAAGAGGTCCTTGGCGTGACGGCGATCTACGAGAACGACGGCACCTACTGGGCGTTCTATATCAACGGCGAGTACGGTATGTCGGGCGTGGAACAGACCGCGATCGAAGCCGGCGCCACGTATGAGTTCAAGGTCGAAAAGTGAAGCTGAACATCAAAGAGACCGCGGTGTTCGGGATGCTGGGAGCGCTGATGTACATCTCCAAAATGGTGATGGAATTTCTGCCCAATGTGCATCTTCTTGCGGCGCTGACGGTGGCCTATACGCTGGTATACCGCAAAAAGGCGTTGTACCCGATCTACGTATTCGTCCTTCTCACCGGTCTGCTCAACGGTTTTAACACGTGGTGGATCCCGTATCTGTACATCTGGACGGTGCTGTGGGGCGCTGCCATGCTTCTGCCGCAAAAAATGCCGCAGAAGCTTGCACCCGTTGTGTACATGGTGCTGTGCTCGCTGCACGGCTTTTTGTACGGTGTGCTGTATGCCCCCGCACAGGCGCTGTTTTTCGGGCTGGACTGGCAGGGGACCCTTGCGTGGATCGCCGCAGGACTTCCGTTTGATATGGTTCACGGCGTCAGTAATTTTGTTGCAGGTGCGCTGGTGATCCCGATCACATCCATGCTGCGTCTGGCAGAAAAGGCGACAAGAAAAACATAAAAAAACACGGGCGGCTTTTCCAAAACGGAAACACCGTCCGTGTCTTTTTTTCGCGCTGTTTCTTTTTTGCTCTCGTTTGAAAAAACGGGGACTGTCCGTCCGGGCGGCGTCAGCGGCCAAGTGCGCGAACGCGCACCACGCCGTCGATGGCTTCCAGCGCCGCGAGGCAGGCGGGGGAAGGCTCGGTGGCGGTGTCGATCAAAGTGCATGCCCAGTCGCCGCGGCTTTTGTTCAGCATGTTGTCGATGTTGTGATTTTCGGCGGCCAGCGCGGCGGTGATCTTGCCCACCATGCCGGCAACGTTTCGGTTCAGGATGCACAGCCGCCACGCGCCGGTACGGGGCATGCTGCAGGCGGGGAAATTGACGGAGTTGGTGATATCACCGTGCTTCAGATACTCCGCCAGCTGTTTTGCGGCCATGGCGGCGCAGTTTTCCTCGGATTCCGGCGTGGATGCACCAAGATGCGGCAGGGTGATGATGTTCTTTTTGCCCACCAGTGCGTCGTCGGGGAAATCCGTTACATACCGGGCAAGTCTGCCGGCGGCCAGCGCATCCAGCAGATCCGGGGTGTTTACCAGACCGCCGCGGGCAAAGTTCAGCAGTACGGCACCGGGTTTCATCGCCGCCAGCCGTGCGGCGTTCACCATGCCGCGGGTGTTGTCCTTCAGCGGCAGATGCAGCGTGACGTAGTCGCACTCGGCAAAGATCTCGTCCAGCGTTTCGGCGTGACGCACGCTGCGGGTCAGGTGCCAGGCGGCCTCGACGGACATATACGGGTCGTAGCCCATTACCTGCATATTCAGTCCGTTGGCGGCGGCGTTCGCCACCTGTACGCCGATGGCACCAAGGCCCACAACGCCCAGCTTCTTGCCGGCAAGCTCCGGGCCGACGAAATACTTCTTCTGTTTTTCGGCAAGCGCGCCCAGCCCGGTAATTCCGTTTGCATAGGCGCTTTCCAGCCACTGGATAGCCGGAACCACCTGTCTGCCGGCCAGCAGAAGGCCGCACAGCACAAGCTCCTTTACCGCGTTGGCGTTGGCACCGGGCGTGTTGAACACAACGATGCCTTTTTCGGCGCACTTTTCCAGCGGAATGTTGTTATAGCCG
>CAZYRD010000162.1:0-5966 GCA_964649475.1 uncultured Faecalibacterium sp. | reverse complement strand
GGCCGGCAGGTCTCCGCCTCTTTCACATTCCGGATCAAGCGAAAGGAAGAAAACGATGAACATTCCGCATCTGAAGAATAACCCCACCTTTGCCGGACAGTTCCGCCTGCGCCAGAATATCGCCTATTCCGCGGCAGAGGGCAGAGGTATGACACTGGATATTTTTACCCCGTGGCAGGCTGAAATGGCGCCCGATAAGGTCGAGGCTCTGCCGCTGCTGGTGTTCGTGCAGGGCAGTGCCTGGTGTACACCGGACCGCAGCTTTGAGCACGCCCAGCTGGCGCTGTTTGCCCATGCCGGTTTTGTGGTGGCTACCGTCGGCCACCGCGATATGAAAGATGGCCATCCGTTCCCTGCATTTTTGCAGGATGTCAAATGTGCCATCCGTTACCTGCGCGCCAATGCCGCACAGTACGGCATCGACCCGCAGCGCGTCATCATCTGGGGCACGTCCTCCGGCGGCAACACGGCTATGCTGGTGGGCGCCACCGGCGATGAAGCCGCCTACAAAACGGAAGAGTATGCCGAATATTCCGATGCGGTGAATGCGGTGGTCAGCTGTTTTGGCCCCACCGATGTGGAAGCGCTGTTCCGTCGGTTTGCATCGGCCTCTTCGGATCCTGCTTCCCGACAGATGGGCATTGCGCTGGCGGGTGTCGACGATGAGGAGCGCATATGGGCTGCCGCGCGTGAGATGAGCCCGGTCAGTCATATTTGCCCCGGCAGAACGTACCCTCCCATGCTGCTGCTCAACGGTACCGGCGACTTTGTGGTGCCGCATTCGCAGATGGAAGCCATGGTGGAAAAGCTGGAAGCTGCGGGCAGCCCTGTGGAGGCATACTATGTGGATGATGCCGGGCACGAGGGCAACTTCTGGAGCCCGGAGGTGCGCGCCGTCATCATGGAGTTTGTCAAAAAGCACGCCTGATATAAAAAGCAGGACGTTTGCCGCGTCCTGCTTTTTGTTTTACGGATATTCATACACCGAAACGGTACTCTTTTTCTTCTTTTTCGTTGGCGGTAAGCCCGAATGTGCGGATGACGGTATCTGCGACCTCGTCGGGGGAAAGAGCGGTGTTGTCGATTTTGAGATGATGCTCAAACCAGACCTCGTCCGGCAGAGAGTTCAGCCGGTGCCGCTGAGCATCGCGCAGCAGATTCTGCCGGCTCCACTCGATGTCACGCTTGGAGGGCTTCTTTTCCAGCCGGTGCGGCGTCACGTTGCGCTCCAGCCGCGTTTCCGCATCGGCGTACAGCTCTACAAAGTAAAAGCTGCCGCCGGCGGCCTCAAACGCTTGTGCAAGGCCCGTCAGATATTCCCGCTCCTCCGGCACTTCAAAGGCGCAGACAAAGGTGAACAGCAGATCTACGTTATGTTTGACGGCAAGCTCAAAGGCTTTCTGGCGGAAAACGGCGTTGAATTCATGCTGGGCGGGCGTACCGAAACCGAAGATCCGGTCGGATACCTCGATGCTGTCGTGGTTCGTCATCAGATTGTACTTCAGCTTGTCCCGCAGACTTTCCGCAACGGTCATTTTGCCGACCGCCTGCGGCCCGCACACAACAATAAGGTTCGCCATGGCTATGCCCCTTCCTTTGGTATTGGGTCGATTATAACACGGTGTGCCGCACAACACAAGTTGCAAAATTATTCCGTAAGGTTCTGCCGGTACTGTGCCGGAGTGACGCCGTAGCGCCGGGTGAATTCCCTGTAAAGCCCCGCGCGGGAGCCGAACCCGACGGTGTGGGCAATTTCGTCTACGGTCAGGTCGGTGGTGTGCAGCAGATGTTCGGCGGTGACAATGCGCTTTTGCATCATCAGCTCGTGCAGGGTGGTGCCGTACTGCTTTTGAATGATGCGGGCAAGCTGCCGCGGACTGACGTACAGCATGTCGGCGATCTGCTGTGCCGTGACCGACTGCGTAAAATAGTTGTTGATGAGATATTCAAGATAGGCGCTGCGGGAAAGCTCGCTTTCTGTCGCATCGCCCGAGGAAGGAGGATGGGCGTTCTGGGTGCTGGGCTGCAGTTCACACAGGCACAGCAGCAGCTCGGCCAGCCGCAGCGCGGGCAGATGTTCCGCCCCGCGGCGCGCTGCTTCGGTGACTTCCATCGCTTTGCGGCAAAGCTCCGGCCGGCAGCGCAGCAGGTGTATGGTATCACCGCTGAAAAACGGTATAAAGCGGCTGTACAGCTGCCCGGCATTGGGGCTTGCGCGTTTTATGCCGGTAAAGCTGATGACATAAAACTCCTTTTCCTGCCGGCAGGGGATGTGCACATGCGGTACCCCGGGAGGGATGACTGCCAGATCGCCTTCCGCCAGCCGCAGCAGACCGTCGGCGGTGTTCAGCCATACCTCTCCGCTGCAGCAGGCGAAAAGCTCGCTGTACTGGTGCCGGTGACGGGTCAGATCCTGCAGCGTATCCGGCTGCGGACGGTGGGGGTCAATGCTTACCATTGTTTGCAGCGACACATCCTCCAGTGTTACGGCGCTTCTGTGCATGTGCACCAGATAAAGCGGTGTGTTCACGGCCTCACCTCCTGTTTGTATCTGATTATACCGTCTTGCACCAAAAACGTCAATTTTTGTGTATCATTTCCTGACATGTTTTTAAAACTGTTGTCCGTATCCGGTGTTTTTTCGGGTGCTGTTCTTTGCTATAATGAGAGCAGAAAACCGCAAAGGAGACTGCCGGATATGCAGAAAAAGGAATTGCAGACGAAAAAATGGGTGATGCCGGTGCTGCTGGGGGCGGCGTTCGTCCTCATCACGGTATCGGGTATTCTGGTGCGGCAGAACATACTGTTTTTAATGCCGCTGTACATCTCGCTGGTGGTGGCGACTTTCAACTCCCGCGTCAGCCGGTACGGCAGTCTGCTGGGCGGCATCAATTCGGTATTTTATGCGGCAGTCTACCTGTATTACGGCCTGTACGCCAATGCGCTTTACGCGCTGACCATGTCCTGCCCGCTGCAGCTCATCACCTTCTTCCGGTGGAAAAAACGTCCGTGGGGACATTCCACCGTGTTCCGCAAAATGAGCGCAAAGCAGCGCGTGCTGACGCTGACGGGCTTTGCCGCGGCATGGGTGCTGGTGCATCTTGCCCTGAAGGCGCTGGGATCCTCTTATCTGTTCATTGACACGTTCAGTACGCTGATCGGCCTGCTGACCACGCTGCTGACCATGCTGGCGTATGCGGAATACACATGGATCATGCTGCCCAACGCACTGGTGACCACCATCACCTACTGCGCTATGACCCGGGACAACCCCGAGCAGCTGCCCTACGTCATCTATTCGCTGTACGGACTTTTGTGCACCTGTATTGCATTTGTGCGCGTGCGCCGGCTGTACGCCGAACAACAGGCGGCCAAAACTGCGTTGCTGCCGCAGGAGGACGCATCGGAAAAGCGGGACATGCAGAAAATGTGAAAAAAACTGCCGTACAGGTGTGCGGCAGTTTTTTTCGTTGACAACAAATGTCGGATGTGGCAAAATTATACTGTTAAGGTGTCTGTTTTTTGGACGCAAATAATAAGGAAAAGGTGTACTTATGAAAGTGTTGGATGCATGGAGCAAATGTAAAAGCGCTCTGCCGAAGATCTTTCTTTGGGAGGGGCGTATGCTGTGGCCGACGCTGTATATTACGGCGCGGGTGCTGTACTGGTATGAACCGTGGCATGGTGTGCCGATCACGGAATTTGACCGTGTGATGGGCAACGCCACCCTTTCGGACGTGCTGATCTCCGGCCGTACCGGACAGGCGATGCTGACGCTGCTGGTGTTTATCCCGCTGCTGCTGCTTGCCAGCTGGGCACTGGTGTCCTTCTGCATCGGCCCGGGCAAAGCGTATGAGAACCGGAAAGAGTTTTCCGGCTGGCTCAGCGCGTTTTCCGGTGTGGGCCTGTGTGCGATGGCACTGGACTACGCCAAGCAGTTCGGCACCAATGACGACATCTGGATGACCGAAGCGCAGGCTGTGCCTCTGGCGGTGGTGCTGTGCACACTGCTGTGGTGCGTTTGCCGCCGCCTTATGGCAGAGGACAAGGCCGGCCTTTCGGCGGATAACGTCAAGCAGAACATGCTGTGCGGCCTGATGCTGGGCTTCCCTGTACAGATGCTGGCGCATTTTGGTACATACACCGCCGTCATCTGCGGCGTCTGTGTCATCATTGCCACCATTTCCAGCGTGATCCTTTCCCAGTTCAAGACCTCGGTGATCGAAAACCGTGCCCGTGCCTATGCGGGCATCCCTCTGCTGCTGATGCTGCCCGCCATGCTGCTGTATCTGGAGATCGGCAGCATTCTGAACCAGTACGGTGTGTATGTGGGCAGAAGCCAGCGGCCGCTTACCGTTGTGGCGCTGTGCTGTATTTTTGTGTCCGGCATCATCGGCCGCATTGCGCATTACCGCCTGAAAAAACAGGGCGAGGCGCTGATCGGCATTGCCGATCCGGCAAAGGTACTCAAATCCACCTATGACTGGCGAAAATGCTGGTATCCCATCGTGATCGTCAGTATCGCGCTGCTGGCCGGGCATCCGGGCCTGCAGGAGTATGTCGGCAGCGATTTCTTTGAGCGCGCCAACAAGGCGGTCAGCATCAACGGTTTTCTGAGCTTCGGCCAGATCCCCACCGTGGAGACCCACGCCGCCCATATGGGCCTTGATTATTATGGCGGTATTCTGTGGGGCCTGATCAACGGCGACGCCTATTCCGCCAGCTTTACCAGCTATACCGGCATCTATCTGGCACTCACAATGCTGGTGTTTTTCTACCTGCTGCGCCGTATGGTCGATGCGGACTATGCGCTGGTGGCCACGCTGATCCTGCCGGTGATGGAGACCTCTCACAGTGCGGGCGACTGGTATGCGCACATTGCGTATCTGCCGGTTCTGGTGCTGGTGTGGGCCATCGAAAAGCCCTGCTTCCGCCGCTATGCGCTGTTCTGGGCCTCGGCTGCATTTTCCGTGCTGTATCGCGGCGATATCGGCCTTGCGCTGGGTGTTGCCTGCGTGCTCGTGCTGCTCATTCATACCGTTATGCAGAAAAAAGCCGCTGCGTACAAGCTGTACTTCGGCAGCTTCGGCGCTGTGGGCGGCGGCATGGCGGCCGTGCTGGTGGTCATCTGCCTGATCAAAGGCATCAACCCGCTGTCACGTCTGTGGGAGTTTATTCAGGTCACCGCCATGTCCAATCAGGACTGGGCCTATACCTCGCTGGGCACCACCGGCAATCCCGGCTTTGCATGGACCTTCCTCATCACGCCCGTCGCCCTTGTCGGTATGACGTACGTGATCCTGGCGCGTCTGTGGCGCAAGCAGGTGACCATGCGCAGCGACCACTGGCTGTATCTGGCCTTTACCATCGGCTATTTTATCAACTTCCCCCGCACGCTGGTGCGTCATTCTCTGCTTGAAATGATCCCCGTCTACTGCCTTGCCATGGGCATGTGGGCGCTTGCCATGGGCGTATGGCTGCTTTGGAAGGACCGCGCTCCCGAGCGCCGTCCCGGCGGCGTGGTGCTGCCCGCCATGCTGATGCTCAGCCTGCTGATCACGGCGGTCATGTTCAACGGTCAGTTCCTGTCCTCCAACAACCTGTTCGCAAAGGCACACGACAATTTTGAGGATGGCGACATCATCTATCCGCAGCTGGTACGCACCAACGGCGAGACCTACCGCGTAAAGGAAGTGACCTGGCGGGTACGCCGTGTGGTCATTCCCGCAGCCATGGAAACCACGGCCCAGGAGCTGGAAGAGGCTTTGAGCGAGCTGCTGGACGAGGATGACACCTGGCTGGACTTCACCAACCAGAGCACCCTGTACGCCATGCTGAACCGTCGCAGCCCGGTGTTCGTCAACCAGAGTCCGGGCCTGCTTTCCGGCGATTTCTCGCAGGAGTGCTTCATCGAGCAGATCGAAAGCCAGCGCGAGGATGTTCCCGTGGCGCTGCTGCCCAACAGC
>CAZYRD010000161.1:0-5992 GCA_964649475.1 uncultured Faecalibacterium sp. | reverse complement strand
AGTGTGTAGGCAAGACCGAGAAAGGAGCGTAAATCCATGCCCATTATCTTTGCGGTGATCGGAACGCCGCTGGCCCACTTTGCGGAGGGGTGTATCCTCGCGGCATCGGTGTATTTGGTGAGCCGGGGAAAGAAGAACTTTTTGAAAAATAAGAAGTAAGCAAAGCTCCCCTGGAAGCTCATGCTTCCGGGGGAGTGACATCCAGATAATTTTTGAAAAATAGTGAGAGAGACAACTGCTGTCACCCTTTTGAGATATGTTTTTTATAGGCACTAAAATAGAAGCAGGAGGAAAGGCTATGGCGGAATGCAGCAGGAGTGTAAAGGCCCGGGGAGTGGCGGAAATCATGGAGTTATACAAAAATCAACCGGAGGGCAGAGAGGTGGCCTGTGATACACAGGTGAACTCTTTTTATCAGTCGGACAAAGGTGCAAGATTCAGTAAGCCTTGTTATCTGAACCAGAGCCGGGTGATTGATGTTGCGGCTGATTGCTTTAAAAGCAAACTGGCGGCAAGTGCAGAGACGTGGAAGGCACTTGACCAAGTTTACAATGAAGCGAACAGCCTGTTTTCGCCGGAGAGCAGCGCTTGTCTGGCGGGTGACGCCGCTGAATACTATGGTTTCCATTTGCGAAGACATACACTCCCGATTTTGACTTCACTGAGGGGAAAAACAGCACAGAAAGAGGATGCAGCCAAGATGATTGCGGCCTTGGAGCGCCTGGTGGATGAAGGCGAACAGGTTTTGCGTTCGCAGTTTCTGGATGAGCTAAGGAGAAACTCGAACAGCTATAAGATGTACAGAAAGGGCTATTTCTTTGGAAAAATCAAAATAGAAACTCAGAACTATAGATCAGGCTGGTTTTTGGGTGAGGTGTTTGACAAGGAACGCAGAGAACTTTTCAGAACGGAATATACCGTAGAGGGACTCATGGAGGCAGTTGAGGAACTGCAGAACGACGTAAACAGTCATGCAGAACTGTTTTTCGGTGCGGCATATTACAAGTACCGGGACTATTCTCAGAAAATTGAGCGCAGGGCGGAAGAGTTGGAAAAGTATATCGCAGCGGGCGACCCTGTGCCAACGGCCTCTGATCGGCAAGTGCTTTGCTGAGTTATAGACAAAACATCCCCAAGGGCAAACAAGCCCTTGGGGATGGATGTCGGCGTGTTGTTTGTTTTTTCTCTGATGACTGACAAAGGCAGACAAAAACTGTCCGCCCTAAATTGTATCATCTTCAAAAATGAGAAACTTGTAAACCGGAACGTCAAGTGCCTCGGCAATGTCAAATAATGTATCCATTGAAATTGCTTTCTGGATGTTCGGAGCTTCTACATGTCCGATAAAGGCCGGAGTAAGACCAATCTGCTCTGCCAGCTGCTCCTGGGTCAGGCCCCGCAGTTTTCGATAGTATGAGATTTTCAGACCAACCTGAAGATGTTTCCCTGTATGTACTGCTTTCATGACCATATACCCCCCTATATGGTATATGGTAGCGAATTTTGGGAATGTTTGACATGGTCTGACGGTGATGGTATTATATCTGGTAGATATAACTTTATGCTAATTAGAGCATGAGAGGAGGTGGACGCCTTGTTGGATAGCGATGTGAAATCTTCTCGATTGTTAACAATCTATTCGGAACTGGTTGATGGAGCTGTATTGAATAAGGCGGAACTGGCGCAGCGGTTTCATGTCACGGAGCGGAGCATTCAGCGTGACATGGAGTCCTTGCGCTGTTTTTTTGCAGAGCAAATGCTGGCTCAAGAGATCGTATATGACAGTCGTGCAAAAGGCTATAGACTGGCAAAGACTGCCCATAAGAGCCTGACCAACAACGAGATATTGGCCGTCTGCAAGATCCTGCTGGAAAGCCGTTCCATGCGAAAGGATGAGATGCTGCCGCTTTTGGACAAGCTTTTGGATTGCTGTGCGCCCGAGGAGAGCCAGAAGGCCGTCTGGGATCTGATAGCCAATGAGAAGTTCTATTACATTGAACCTCACCACGATCAACCTATCTTAGACAAGATATGGAAGCTGGGGCAAGCGGTGCAAAAACACCATGTACTGGAGATTCGCTACCAAAAAATGAAGCGGAAGGAAATTGTAACGCGAAAAGTTGAGCCTGTGGGCCTGATGTTCTCGGAATACTATTTTTATCTGGTGGCCTATATCCGCGACATTGACCGGGAGCAAGCGTTTCAGAACCCGGATGACTTGTATCCCACGATTTACCGCGTAGACCGGATAAAGGATTTCCGTGAAACCGGGGAAACCTTTGCTCCTGCCTATGCTAATAGATTCCAGGAAGGTGAGTTTCGCAAGCGAGTACAGTTTATGTATGGCGGCAGACTTCAAACGGTGATGTTTACTTATTCCGGGCAATCTGTTGAGGCAGTGCTGGATCGGCTGCCCACTGCTGAGATCATGGATGAGCAGAATGGTGTTTATACCATCCGCGCGGAAGTGTTTGGGAAGGGAATTGAAATGTGGTTGAGAGGCCAGGGAGAGTTGATCACCCCGTTGACTTGCTACAATCGTGTATCGGAGGTAAGCGAATGGAGTACAAAATAGGATCATTCAATATGGAAAAATTCGGCGCAACAAGAAAAAAAGACTTTGAAAAAATAGCAGAAATTATTATTGAAGAGGATTTGGACGTTGTAGCGTTACAGGAAATATTTAGTGAAGGAGCAGGCCTTAAGCGGCTACTTGCAAGTTGCGTAGATCACGATCTTTACAATTGGGGGTTTTGTTTGCCTGACCCGCTTGAAACAAAAGACTTTAATCCACGAGGCGAAACTTATGCTTATCTGTGGAACAAAAGAAAATTTAAGCTTATAGATGGTTCAAGGGCTGGGATTAAAAAAGATTTTAAGCCTAGGATTGTTAGTAAAACTGATGTTGGCGCTGACTGCTCGTTCCTTGCACGAGCCCCGTTTTATGCCAGATTGCAACCAGTTTATGGTGGTTTTTTTGAATTGAGACTAATCAATATTCATATCCATTTTGGTGATAATACGAAAGACGAAATTGATAAACGAAAAATCGAGTTTGACTTTCTTACTCAACAGATATACCCGGAAATATGTAGACAGCGTTACGGGCAACACCGAAAGGCGTATACGATAGCCATGGGAGATTATAATTTGAATATTTTTAGCCCGGGCGTAAAGACAGAAAACACAAATTGTTATTTATCCGCAGTATATTCATACAACGACGGTCGAAAGAAAATCAACATATTGACTATGCAGGAGCAACTAACGACGTTACGGTCTGTAGCGCAAGAATCTGATTCTGTTTGCAGAAACAACGATGGAAATGGGTATGCAAATAACTATGACCATTTTACATACAGCCCTGAGTTATCTGATTTTGTGAATGTGTCCTGCCAAGCTATTGATGCAGTAGAAAAATATTGTGGGGGTGATTTTGAGTATTACAGGAAAAATATATCTGACCATCTTCCGATAGTAATGACGATAGAAATATAACAAAGGGGGCTTATCTTGTGTATACTGAAGAAGAAAAAATTAGAGCGGCATATGCACTGAATCTTTGGACGGTATCCATTTCTCAGATTGTGGATTACAATGATTCCTATATTTTGGAACAAGAGTACAGTACTATTATGAATAATCTGAACTTGGAAAACATGCCGAAAGACGAAGCGCTGAAAGATGTCATCAACCAGATACTGGATGAAATCGTTGAATTGCGTATGGATGACGGCGATCGAAAAATGGTTGAAAGAGAATACCAGCACCAACTAAAGAATGCAATTTGGTCTGCGGTTCCCAACGTGGGCGCAATTTTTGCAACCCGCGATCCTGTTGCAATGGGGGTTGCACTTGCAACGCAGGTCGGAACTGGCTATATGAACTACAGACGCAATAAAGCCGAGCATGAATTGGATCACGAAAAGTCCCGGTGGCAAATTCAAAAAAACAGGATGCGTCATCTTCATGGCTTGCAGAAGCAGTTGTTTGAGACTGCTTGGGACTTGAATAAAACTTATAATTTTAATGATAAGTATCGTTTGACAGAGAAGCAGATTTCCGAATATAACCGGGCACTAATGGAGGCCAACCCAGTCAAGCGTTACAACAAACTTGAAGCGATGGCGGAAATGTTTACGGCCTATCCCGTCTTTTGGTATCAAATCGGTAGCACAGCAAATAGTATTTATCGTAATTCTACAGATGAAGAGATTCGTGATATTTTTAGAGATCGTGCAATTGAGGCCTTTGAGAAATATAGCAAACTGAATAAGTTTAATTTGCTTAGGTATGATACCCTGACATCGGCATGGGCTCTTGAATATCTAGAACTACAGGATATGGCTCAGCCCGGCAGTGTTGCTAAGGCAAAAGAGCTGATTAAAATTGCTGAGGGTTACTCCGAAAATTCCCTTGATGTTATTGAACTCTGTGCATTTGCATGCCTTCGCATTGCAGATTATAATAACGCAATTCGGCTTTTCCATCGCTTAGTAAATGAAGGGTATAATGCCAATATAAACACACAAATTCTCAGTGGTTTGTATATCAAAGCGATGCGTTCTGGCGATCTTGAAAAAGCAAAAGCGGCAAGAGTCGATTATAAGATGCTTTCCCAAATTACCGATCAGAAGTATATCCTCGAAATTCCGGATGAACACACGGACCTGACTGAATGGAAACCCGCATGGAATCGAGAAGAAACTTTTGACGAATTAGTTGAACAAAAGAAAGAGGAGCAGCAGAAAGAACAGGAGCAGAAGGAAGAAACTCGCAAAAAAGCACGGCTGTTCTACCAAAAGCCAATTAAATTAGTATATACGAAACAATCTGAAACGGTAGCGGAATACTTTTTGGGCGTACTTAGCGGATACAGTAAAAAACTTGGTGATCGGTTGCCAGAGCCCAGCAGATGTGAGATGAAAGAATACTTGAAAAAGCGTGAAGAATTTGAGGCATCAGGTATTCATGTTATTATGATTGGCGATTCCCGCGAGGCAGAAAAACTATATAAAAATGCCAAAAACGGACGCTGGGATTACTATCATCTTGGCATGAGATATATGACTTACGGCAACAAGACAGTTCTACTGACGAGAAAATTAAGGAATGATCAGATTGATGACCTTATTTCCTTTGGAAAGGAACTTTCCGAGAAGTATGCAATAAGTGTCCCAGCTAATTTGAACAGTATAAAATACACTGTACTTAGGGATTGTTTTGGAGAGATTACAAAAGGGGCAAAAGATGAGCCAGGAGTAACCGCATTTGCAGCTGTAGCCGGAGCACCGTTGCTTGTTCCTCTGGCTGCTTTGGCGCAGTCGTTAGAAAATGTTCAAAATGGTATTCAGCTAGGGCGAAATCTAGTGGGGAGCAAAAAACTGGAGTTCCTGCAATATTGTATTGCAATTTATAAGTATCTTGACAGTGAGGCTGCAATTGTTGATTGATTCTTTGAGATATAGCTGGCTGGCCTTTAGGTTTGTGTGTGCCTGAGTGTGATGTCTTTGAGTTATGAGCTGCCGGGGTTTCTTTGGCCTTTAGTTGCTCGGAAATTGTTTCCTTTAACAGTCTTATATAAAGACGGCGATAGTGGTAGTCGCGATAGTGGTAAACTCCTTTGAATTTTTGAGGTTAGTGGTTGAGGGTTTCCTCGTAAAAGCGCCGGAGAATCCCCGGCAGCTCATAATTACAAGCATATCCATCGCAGACGAGGTCGGGAAATCCGGCCTCGTTTTGCGTTAAAGTCAAGGACGTTAATTGTCGGGACACGAGGAATAACCCAGGCAATCAGAAGACCCATATAAGCTGCATTTTTTGCAAAAGCAGCCCTCTTGCTTTTTCTGCACAGAGGGGCGGCGAACCTTTTCATATAGGTTCATGAGCTGGATCTGTTGGGCAACGGCAACCTCTGTCCGCTGTAGGATTAATGCGATGTCGGTAATTCCGACATTGTCAAAAAATAAAGACCGCAGTCTTTCTTTGTCAT
>CAZYRD010000160.1:0-5993 GCA_964649475.1 uncultured Faecalibacterium sp. | reverse complement strand
GCTGCGCGGCACCTTCACCTGCGTCGCCGTCAAGGCTCCCGGTTTTGGCGACCGCCGCAAGGAGATGCTGCAGGATATCGCCATTCTGACCGGCGGTTACGTTGTGAGCAGCGAGCTGGGTTACGAGCTGAAGGACGCCACTCTGGATATGCTTGGCCGCGCCCGTCAGGTCAAGGTCGGCAAGGAGAACACCGTCATTGTTGACGGTGCCGGCGACAAGCGCGCCATTGCCGATCGCGTCAGCCAGATCCGTGCCCAGATGGAGACCACCACCTCCGACTTCGACCGTGAGAAGCTGCAGGAGCGTCTGGCCAAGCTGGCCGGCGGTGTTGCGGTCATCAAGGTCGGTGCTGCCACCGAGGTCGAGATGAAGGAGAAGAAGCTGCGCATGGAGGACGCTCTGTCCGCGACCCGCGCCGCTGTGGAAGAAGGCATCGTCGCCGGCGGCGGCACTGCTCCCATCAACGCCATGCCCGCCGTTGCCGCTCTGTGCGAGGAGCTGGAAGGCGACGAGCGCACCGGCGCCCGCATCGTTCTGCGCTCTCTGGAGGCTCCTCTGCGTCAGATCGCCAAGAATGCCGGTCTGGAAGGCAGCGTGATCATCGATAAGATCACTACCTCCGGCAAGCTGAACTTCGGCTTCAATGCGCAGACCGAAGTTTACGAGGATATGATCGAAGCCGGTATCGTGGATCCCGCCAAGGTGACCCGTTCCGCTCTGGAAAATGCAGCCAGCGTTGCCAGCATGGTACTGACCACCGAGTCTCTGGTGGCTGATGAGCCCGAAGAACCCGCTGCTGCGGCTGCTGCCGGCGGTGCCGGGATGGGCGGCATGTATTGATCCGCAGACTTATAACAGACAAGTGACCCGTGAGAGCCGGCTTTTGAAGCCGGCTCTCGATTTTTTTACAATTTCTGCCTGCCTTTGTCTTTACATCACGACGGTTTTAGGGTAAAATAGTATGCAGGAAATTCTGCAACGAGATTGGGAGGAAAGCATGGAACTCAAGTATAAACGCGTTCTGCTCAAACTGAGCGGTGAAGCGCTTGCAGGTGAAAAAAAGACCGGCCTGGATGCTGCGACGATGGCGTCCATTTGTGCTGGTATCAAAAAGGCGCATGACCTTGGTGCGCAGATCGCCATTGTGGTTGGCGGCGGCAACTTCTGGCGCGGCCGTACCAGCGGCGATATGGAACGTACAACGGCGGATAAGATCGGTATGCTGGCAACCGTTATGAATGCGATGGCCGTCGCGGATACGCTGCGTCAGCAGGGGGTGGATGCCCGCGTGATGACTTCTCTGGAGATGAATCAGGTAGCGGAACCCTTTGTGCGCGACAACGCCGTACGCCATCTGGAAAAAGGCCGTGTGGTCGTATTTGGCGGCGGTACCGGCAATCCGTTCTTCTCCACGGATACCGGCAGTGCTCTGCGTGCTGCGGAGATCGGTGCCGAAGTCTGGTTCAAGCTGACCATGGTGGACGGCGTTTATGACAAGGATCCGCACAAGTATCCGGATGCGGTAAAATATGATACGCTGACTTACAGCCGCGTGCTGGAAGAGAAGCTGGGCGTTATGGACGGTACCGCAGCGGCTCTCAGCCAGGAAAGCCATATGTCCATGATGGTGTTTGATATCAGCGATCCCGAAAACATTGTAAAAGCAGTCCGGGGCGATACCGTTGGTACCCTGGTCACTGAATAAAAGGAGGGTTTCCCCATGAGTGAAAGAACAAAGGTATTTGAAGGCAAGATGGATTCCGCTGTGGCCCATCTGGAAAAAGAACTGGCCGCTGTGCGTGCCGGACGCGCGAACCCCGCGATTCTGGATAAGCTGTCCGTGGATTATTATGGCGTCCCCACAGCCATTCAGCAGGTGGCTACTGTTGCTGTCAGCGAGGCCCGCACCCTGACCATTCAGCCGTGGGAATCTTCTCTGCTGCGCGCTATCGAAAAGGCGATCCTGACCTCCGATATCGGCATCAACCCCACCAACGACGGCCGTACCATCCGTCTGGTTTTCCCGGCCCCCACCGAGGAACGCCGTAAGGTGCTGAGCAAGGATGTTCAGAAGATGGGCGAAGAGGCGAAGGTTGCCGTGCGTAATGTGCGCCGTGACGCCATGGATAAGTTCAAGGCCGCCAAGAAAGCCAGCGAGATCACCGAGGACGATCTGAAGAATTTGGAAAACGAGATGCAGAAGATCACCGACAAGTTCATCAAGGCCGTGGATAAGGCTGTTGAGACCAAGATCAAGGAAGTTATGGAGCTTTGATGCTGCAATGGAATGCTGCACACCGGGGGTGTGCAGCATTCCTGTTATTCAATCAGCAAGGACAGGGGGACTGCCAGTATGGAAAATACCGTTGATATCGCAAAAATTGCCAATGGGCTGAGCGTTGGTATCATTATGGACGGCAATGGCCGCTGGGCCAAAAAGCGTGGTTTGCCGCGCAACGCCGGACACAAAAAAGGGGCGGAGGTGTTTTCTGATCTGGTGCATTACTGCAATGAGATCGGCCTGGCGGCAGTAACCTTTTATGCGTTTTCCACCGAAAACTGGAAAAGACCTGAGAACGAGGTGTCCGGGATCATGCGCCTGTTCCGGGAGTACCTGATCAAAGCATTTGACTATGAGAAAGAGAACAACCGGGTCGTCTTTCTGGGAGACCGCACGCCTCTGGAGGCGGAAACGCAGCGGCTGATGGCGGAAATTGAAGAGAAAACCAGTGAGAAAACCGGAATGATCCTGAACATTGCCATCAATTACGGCGGCCGTGATGAGATAACGACGGCCGTTCGCAGATTGGCGCAGCAGGTGCGGGATGGACAGCTGGAGCCGGAGCAGATCAGCGCACAGCTTATCAGTGACCACCTGTATACCGGCGGTCAGCCGGATCCGGATCTGATCCTGCGGCCGAGCGGAGAAGAACGGCTGAGCAACTTCCTCATCTGGCAGAGCGCCTATGCAGAGTTCGTCTTTATGGACGTGCTCTGGCCGGACTTTACCCGCGCCGATCTGGACACAGCGATTTTGGAATATGCGCGTCGTTCCCGTCGGTTTGGCGGCATTTAAACGCGAATAAACAGTGTGTGAAGCTTTGCGGCTTTACACTAAACATCGGCCTTGAACCTTCTTTTGGCTGGCCGAAATATTATTGAAAAGGAGTTTCTCCATGAAACAACGTCTGATCACATCGGCTGTGGGCATCCCTTTGCTGTTTGGTGTACTGTATCTGTACAATACGGCAGTGTTTGACGTCGTATTGCTTGCGGCCTGCCTGCTGGGCTTTTACGAAGCGTTTCGTGCCTTTGGGCAGAAGAATACGCTTGGGCTTTTTATTTCGGTCAGTGTGCTGACGGCGGTTTCCTTTCTCGGCACATCGCTTGGAGTGCCCGGATTTGATTCCGCATCCTCCCGCGAACTGAGCTCTCGCATTCTGATGTTCGCTTTTGTGGCAGTTCTGGTGATCTTCACCCTGCGCAATTTCCAGAAAGTGGAGATCGCAAAAGTTGCCGGGGCATTGCTGCTGTGCGTGTTGCTGTACTTCTGTTTTGGTACGGTGGTGTATCTGAAAACGCTGCTTCCGTTTGAAAAATACGGTTATCTCGGCGCTTTCATTCTGGTACTCAGCCTTGCTTATGCATGGGGTGGCGACAGCTTTGCTTATTTCGCCGGCAGAGCCTTCGGCAAGCGTAAGCTCTGTCCCAATATCAGTCCCAATAAAACGGTGGCCGGCGGCGTCGGTGCTCTGGTGGGCAGCGTTGTGTTCGGCCTGCTGTTCGTCTGGCTGTTTGAGCTTGCCATGCCCGTGCTGCAGCCGCATGCGGTGCTGGAGATCCCCGGCTGGATGTATGCGGCAACGGCTGTTGCCGGTATTCCGGCTTCGCTGCTGGGCATGGGCGGCGATCTGTTTGCCTCTTGCGTCAAGCGTCAGGTCGGCATCAAGGATTACGGTTCTATTCTTCCGGGGCAGGGCGGCATTCTGGACAGATTTGACAGTGCCATTACCGTTCTGGGTTTTGTGGCCGGTTGTGTATACACCTATCTGCTCATTCTTGCATGAGCGGCGCATGATTTGCCTGTTTCCGGCGTAAAATAGAACAGAAAGTGAGCAGTTTATGAAACGTGTAACTTTATTGGGGTCCACCGGTTCCATTGGAACGCAGAGTCTTGACGTCATTCGTTCCGGTGATTTCTCGGTTTTTGGACTTGCGGCATATTCCAACGATAAGCTGCTTATGGAACAAATTGCTGAGTTTCATCCCGAAGTTGTCTGCATTGTGGAAGCCGCTGCGGCACAGCGGCTTGAGGCGGCGCTGCAGGGGATACAGAACGCCCCGCGTCTGCTGAAAGGTGCGGAGGGTATGGTTCAGCTTGCCGGTATGGAAGGTGCTGATATGGTGCTGAATGCCGTTGTGGGCATTGCCGGCCTTGCGTCTACGCTTGCTGCCATCGAAAGCGGAAAAAATCTGGCGCTTGCCAACAAGGAAAGCCTTGTCACCGGCGGACAGCTGGTGATGGATGCGGTAAAGAAACACGGCGTTCATCTTCTTCCGGTGGACAGCGAGCATTCCGCTATTTTTCAATGCCTGCAGGACGCGCATTCCACAAAAGCGTTGGACCGCATTCTGCTCACTGCTTCCGGCGGCCCGTTTTTCGGTAAAAAACGGGATGAACTGGAACATATGACCCGTGTGGATGCGCTGAAGCATCCCAACTGGAGCATGGGCGCCAAAATCACCATCGACAGTTCCACGTTGATGAACAAAGGGCTTGAGGTCATCGAGGCGGCGTGGCTGTTTGACGTGCCCGTGGAACGCATCGATGTTATCGTGCAGCGGCAGAGCATCATCCATTCGATGGTGCAGTTCAGCGACAACTCCATTCTGGCGCAGCTTGGCGTTCCGGATATGCGCATTCCCATCCAGTATGCACTGACCTGGCCGGAACGCACGCCGGGCTGTGCGCCGAAGCTGGACTTCAGTACACTGCACTCCATCACATTCGATGCGCCGGATGAAGAGACCTTCCGCTGCCTGCCTGCCTGTAAAAAAGCACTGCGCAAGGGTGGGCTTGCCACATGCGCGGCAAATGGTGCAAACGAAGCAGCGGTGGCGCTTTTCCTGCAGGATAAGATCCCGTTTTTGCGCATCGGCGAGCTGGTGGAGCAGATCGTGGAGGACACGCCGGCTTGTTCCGGCTACACTCTGCAGGATGTGTTTGAGTGTGACCGTCAGGCGCGGGCCTATGTGCAGGAGCGTGTCTGATCCGGCAGACCCCTATGGCAATTATCCGTTTTTAAGGAGATTTTCGCATGACCATTTTACTGACCATCCTCGCCGCAGTTGTGGTGTTCGGAACGGTTATTTTTGTGCATGAGTCCGGTCATTTTTTCACCGCAAAGCTCTGCGGCGTCAAGGTAAACGAATTTGCGCTTGGTATGGGACCAAAGCTTTTCAGCTTTGGCAAAAAGGAGACGAAATATTCGCTGCGTGCGCTGCCCGTCGGCGGTTTTGTCAGCATGGAGGGCGAGGATGAATTCAGTGAAGATCCGCGTTCTTTCATCAAAGCGAAGGTTTGGAAGCGGATTCTGATCGTCGTTGCCGGTGCGGTGATGAATCTGATCCTTGGTTTTCTGGTGCTCTGCATTGCGGTGGGCTGCGATGAGGTCATCACAAGCCGTACCGTCAGCAGTTTTTACGAAAATGCGACCACGCAGGCTACCGGACTGCAGGTGGGGGATACCATTCTTTCGGTCAACGGCCGCAAATGCTACATCGCCAACGATATTCTGTATGAGTTTGCCCGTATCGATTCCGGCACGGCGGAGCTGGTCGTCCTGCGCGACGGGGAAAAAGTCACACTGCCTGCAGTGACTTTCCGGACGGAAGAGACGGAGGACGGCTTGAATCAGATCATTGTTGACTTTACCGTTCTTCCCATTGAAAAAAGTTTTACAACCCTCGTGAAAGAAGCGTTTAACTGGAG
>CAZYRD010000159.1:0-6022 GCA_964649475.1 uncultured Faecalibacterium sp. | reverse complement strand
CCTGATGAAAGCCTACCGTGCCGACCCCGTCACGCCTATCAGCAAGGGCGGCAAGGTGGCGGTTGTAGGCGGCGGCAACGTGGCCATGGACGCCGCCCGCACCGCGCTGCGGCTGGGCGCAAACAAGGTGTATATTGTGTACCGGCGCTCCATGGATGAGCTGCCCGCCCGCAGAGAAGAGGTGGAGCACGCCATGGAAGAGGGCATTGAGTTCCGCCTGCTGACCAATCCGGTGGAGATCCTTGGTTACTTTAACTGCGATGACCGTCGGGACGAGCGCAACGGCAGCGTCATCGGCATAAAGTGCCAGCGCATGGAGCTGGGCGAGCCGGACGAGCGCGGCCGCCGGCGCCCCGTGGCCATTCCCGGCAGCGAGTTCATTCTGGACGTGAACACGGTGGTCATGTCCATCGGCACATCGCCCAACCCGCTGATCAAATCCACCACCGGGGGGCTGGAGGTCAACCGCCGCGGCGGCATCGTCGTGGAGGAAGCTACCGGCGCCACCAGCAAGGCCGGCGTGTACGCCGGCGGCGACGCCGTCACCGGTGCGGCCACGGTCATTTCCGCCATGGGGGCGGGCAAGACG
Source organism: uncultured Faecalibacterium sp. (assembly GCA_964649475.1). Taxonomy (GTDB): domain Bacteria; phylum Bacillota; class Clostridia; order Oscillospirales; family Ruminococcaceae; genus UBA1762. The sequence goes on along the minus strand of CAZYRD010000159.1, from coordinate 5,433 downwards.
GCCGCCAAAGCCATTGACGAATATCTGAACGACTGAGTTCCATCCGCAAAGCCCCGGTTTTCCTTTTTTGCGAAAGGCCGGGGCTTTGCTGCAATACGGGCCATTTAAAAATTCGCCTCAAAAGGAGATGCCCATGAAAATTGCCGCGATCACCCATCGGGAAAGCGACCTGCCGTGCCTGATCGCGCAGCACGCCGAAACCGTCGTCCCTGCACCCGGACGCTGTGAGGGCTCCGGATGACTTTGATGCCGTGGCCATTCTTGGCGGCACCGAAGAAGTACCCCTCATTCTGCCCATCGACGCCCGCCCTGCCGCGGAAAAAGCCCATGCGCCGGGTAAGCGTATTTTTGCCGAGTGGTGCGGCAGCAGTATTTTGACACAGCCGTCCGGTGCCGTGGCATCGACACGCCGGTGACGTGATCAGGTACAACGAAAAAGAGCCGCCCGCAGGCCAATGTCATTAAGACAACGACATTGGTCCGCGGGCGGCTCTTTTTTGACACACGGTGTTGACGATCAGATATTGACCTTCTGGGCCACGCCGGTCTCGCTGGCCAGGAAAGCGGCGTCAATGACCTTCATGACGCGCAGGGCCTGGTCGGGACGGACGATCAGCTCGGCGGTACCGTTCATCACGCCGACGATGTTGCGGTAGTAGTCGCTCCAGTCCACGTTCACCTCGGGGACGGGCAGCTCGTTGGTGGTCTCCGGCGGACGGGGAGCCATGGTGCGGGTGGGGCCTGCGGCGGTGTAGACGATGTCGTCGTCCCACTTCATCTCGGAGTCGGGCTTGCACTGCACGATGCGGCCGTTGCCCATCCAGTCGTCGATCTGCATGGTGCCGTTTTCGCAGGTGACATGCCAGCGCGGACGGGAGATAAAGCAGTTGGTGGTCATCTCCAGCACGACGGAGCACTTGTTCTCAAAGCGCAGGAACACCTTGATGTTGTCGTCGACCTCGGGGGAGAAAACGCTCTGCAGATGGGCGCCGACCTCCACTACGGGAGATTTGATCATATCCATGACCTGGTCGATCAGATGGACGCCCCAGTCCAGCAGCATGCCGCCGCCGTTGAGCTTGTGGCCGCGCCAGCCGTACATGGAGCCGCCGCGGGAACCGTCCACGCGGCTTTCGATGAAATAAGGGGCGCCGATGGCGCCGGAGTCGATCACCTGCTTGACGGTGCGGTAATCCTTGTCCCAGCGGCGGTTCTGGTGAATGCTGAACAGCTTGCCGGTCTCCTTGGCGACGGCGATCATCTCCTCCAGCTCGGCGCTGCGGATGGTGACGGGCTTTTCGCACACGACGTTCTTGCCGGCCTTCAGCGCGGCGATGACGATCTCCTTATGGAAGTTGTTGGGGGTGGCGACGGTGACCAGCTCGATCTCGGGATCGGCCAGCAGCTCCTCCAGCGAAGCGTAAACCTTCAGGCCAAGGCCGGCGGCCTTTTCGCCCGGTTCGGGACGGACGTCGTAAATACCCTTGACTTCCAGCAGGTCGCCCAGACGGGTGGTGATGTTTTCGCGGTGCCAGCCGCCCATGCCGCCGAAACCGACGATTGCCATTTTGATCATGGTGGATATCCTCCTTTTTGTCGGGGCAGCGCTGCCCCGTCTTTCTTTTTCAAAAGCATTGTAACATGTTTATTGCGAAAAGAAAAGACATTTGCCGAAGCGTTTTCGTCATTTGTTGCGATTTTCGCAAATGTTTTTTCCCGCGCAGAAAATCACAGGTTCAGCAGCACCAGCGCCGCAAGGCCGAACAGCAGACCGACGATCTGCCGCGGGATGAATTTTTCCTTGTAGAACACCGCCGAGATGACGAAGATGAGGATCATCTGGCCGCAGGAGAGCACCGGATAGAACACCGACGAAGCCACCACGGCGATGATGACCATGACCAGCAGGTTGGTGGCGCCGTTGCAGATGCCCTCCGCTGCGGCGTAGACACCGCCGTGGCGCAGCACGGGCAGAATGCTTTTGCGCTCGAACACCAGCGACAGCACGATCAGCACAACGAGGCTCATAGCCAGCGCGGCCACCATGAAGTTGCCGTTCTGCGCACCGTCAAAGCGGCGCTGCTGGGCGTTCTGGATGACCGAGCACAGACCGTTGCCCACAAAGGCAAACAGAACGAACGCCAGCCATTTGCCGGTGACGCCTTTCTCCTCCCCGCCTTTGGATTCGTTGCGCACAAGGAACAGCGACACCAGCAGGAACACAAGGCCCAGCCCCTTGAGCAGGGTGACAGGCTCGTGCAGAAAGAGGAAGCCGTACATGGTGGGGATGATGAGCGAATAGGACATGATGAGCGAGGTGATGGCCAGCGGGCCGCTTTTGATGGCGAGGATGGTACCGACAAGTGCCACCGAGTAGGTTACGGCAAAGGCCGCCGAATAGGGCAGGATGGCCGCCGTGACGGAAAGGTCCTTCGTAGTAAACAGGAAGAACAGGAACGCAAACAGTGCCTTTACGGTACCGAAGGTGTAATCTCCGGAAAGCTTTTTGAGGCTGTATTGTTTGGTAAAGACATTCTGTATCGTCAGGGTACCGACGCACAGCGCGATAAGCAGAGCGGACATGACGGATCCTCCTTGTATGTATCTGACAGAGCTTCTGATACAGCTTTTTTAGGGCCGGTTGCAAAGCCAGAACCATTATAGCGTTTTTGCCACGGCAATGCAATCCCGTTTTACGCAAAAGAAGCCGCCGCAAACCATGCGGCAGCTTCTTCCTGTTCCGGGTGCGTTATTCCCTCGGCGGTTCGGGGACGATGACGGCGGCGATGATGTACGCCAGCAGGCCGCCGCCCGCCGCAAGGCTGAGCGCCACCACGCCCAGCCGTACCAGAGTGGGGTCGATGTTGAAATATTCGGCAATGCCGCCGCAGACGCCGCAGAGCATGCGGCCGTTGCGGGCCTTGTAAAGCCGTTTGCTTTCCATGGTATGTCCTCCTTGTTCTATCCGGGCTATGCTCCGCCGGTGTATGAAGCGAAGCGTTTTGAGCCGGATCCATATGTTTTCTGTTTTACCGACGGTATCCCGCCGGATACTTCCTGCCGGATACTTCCCGCAGGATACTTCCTGCCGGATACTTCCTGCCGGTTTACGCCCCGTGGGTGAGCTCCACGCTGCCCATACCGCAGTCGATCTCGTACCGCACGGGGGCGCCGTCGTTTCTTTGCCCCTGCGCGCCCACGCCGGAAAATTCAAGGTCGTCCAGCACAACGCTGCCCATGCCGCAGTCCACCATGTAGTCGTAGGAGGGCACCGCCGCCAGCCGGCAGACCACGCTGCCCATGCCGCACTCGATCTCCGCACCGCGGGCAAGGCTGCCGTTCAGCTCCACGCTGCCCATGCCCACGTCAACGCTGCATTCGCCCTGCACGGTGACGCCGTTCAGCACGACGCTGCCCGCGCCAAGCTCCAGCTCCAGTTCATTGCAGGCAAGCGCGCCCAGATTCTGCAGCGAACCGCCGCCAAGACTGACGTCCAGACTGCGCAGCTGCGCCGTCTGCGGGTAGGTGACGGTGCATACCACGCCGGTGGTTTCGATCTCGCCGATGTTTTTGATCTGAAGCACGCCGTTTTTCACCTTTGCGGTGCAAAGCAGAGCGTTTTCCGTGGTGACGCTCCAGCGGTCGGCGGCTTCCAGATACACCTCCGCGCCGCCGAGGTCGATCTCCAGAGAGTGGATCTCTTCGCCGTCAAAAGAGGTGTACGTTCCGTCGACGGAGCCGATCTTGTCGGAGCTGAAAACAGGCTGTGCGCCGGTGAGCAGCTCCCACACGTCCGCGCTGCGGTATTCCACCTGCGGTTCGCCGTTCTGCCAGCCGATGCGGACACCGATGGGTTTGCCGCCGGCAACGGCGCCGATGATGCACAGCACGATGCCGAACACGGCGCAGGCGGCGGCCGCCTTGAACAGGAATTTTTTCATCATGCCGTCAACCTCCCTTTCATCCAGCGGAACGCTTTGCCGACGGCCTGGAACACAAGGGGCAGTACCGCCCCGGCAAGCCAGACCAGCAGCCCCAGCAGCACACAGCCCGCAGCGGCAGCCAGCAGCGCAAGGCCCATGGTGAGCAGGCCGCTGCCGAACGCAGTGGTCAGCAGCGGCGCGGCGGCAACCAGCAGCACAAACCCGCCGATGACCAGCGCGACGGCAGCCACCGCCACGGCGATGACCACACCGATAACGCCGCACAGCACACCGATGACGCCGCCGACAAGGCCGATCCACAGCGGGAAGGTGAACACCGCCAGCAGCAGCCACGGCAGCAGCTCTCTGCGGCGTTTTGCCGCGGCGGAGTATGCGGTTTCGCGCCGGTATGCCGGTTCCGCTTTCGGCGGAGCGTCCTGCGCGGTCTCCTGCGCGGTCTCCTGCGCATTTGCACCGTCTGCCGTTCCGTCAAAAACCGGCGGCTGCGGTGCGGCGGGCTCCTCGCCCAGGCACTGGCCGTAGCTGGCGCTGCCGTCGTTGCCGCGGTAGCCCGCCGACCAGCCGGTGTCGCTTTCGGCCACACGGGTCAGGCGGATGTCCGCCGCCACAGCCTCCGGCGTGCCCAGCAGCGCACAGGCATCGGCGTCCTGCTCCGGACAGGCGTCCAGCAGATATTCGGTATAGTATTCCAGCGCGGCACTGCGCTCATCCGGCGGAAGATCAGCCAGAAGCTGCTCCAGCCGGGAAAGAAAATCCTTAACGGTCATTCGCCCACCCCCCGAAACAACAATTCATTCACCCGCGCGGCATATTCCAGCCAGCCGGCGCGGTATTCCTCCAGCCGGGCCGTGCCCGCGGCGGTAATGCGGTAATAGCGCCGGTTGCGCCCGGCATATTCCCGGTCAAAGGTCTCAAGACAGCCATCCTTCTGCAGCCGCCGCAGCACCGGATACAGGGTGCTTTCGGATATTTCCAGCACGCTGCGCACATCCTGTGTGATCTTGTACCCGTAGGTACATTCCTCGCTGACAACGCTGAGCACCAGCGCATCCAGCAGCGCGGCATTTACGCCAAAAGCCACATCCACGCCCCCTTTCTTTGTTTTCAACAATATTATACGGCATATAATATTGTTTGTCAATATGGTATGCGAAATTATTTCACCTATTTTTTGTTGGATTAAAAACCACCCATGCAAAAGCCCGCTCTGCGTTGCGGCAGGGCGGGCTTGTGTTGGGCGCTTCAGCGAAAAGCAACCACCAGCTTAGCTGGTGGAATTAAAATGCTTTAGCAACAGAAAAGAGCGAAGCGACTGACAAATTAATTATAAAAGAAAATGCCACAAAGGATAGCGAAAAAACTGGTTAACCAGTGGTAGGGCAACAAGATGCATATGACAGAATTTTCGATGCGTCTTGAGACGCCGGCCGGTACAATGCCCTTTCAGGGCTTGTGCAAACCACCAGTTCAACTGGTGGTTTTGATTTGT
>CAZYRD010000158.1:0-6028 GCA_964649475.1 uncultured Faecalibacterium sp. | reverse complement strand
CAGCGCCGGCAGCAAAAACGGCTTGTGTTTTTCCCTGTACTTTCACAGACCGCGACGGCGTAACATTCATAACAAACCTCCGAAGCCTTGATAATATTATTTACATAAACCACGATTTGTAACAATAATATTATCATCTTTTTCGGCTTGTGGCAATATTATTTGTATTTTTCGTGTCAATATAACAAGAAAATATATACTTATCACCAGAGGTGATATTGTGATCGGAGAAAGATTGGCTGAGGTCCGTAAAGATAACGGGGACACGCAGGAACGTCTGGCAGAAAAATTGAACGCGACAGTTTTTGCCGTGCGCTGTTGGGAACAGGAAAAAAGCTCGCCCAGTCATGATATGCTGGTGACCATTTGCAGATTGTACGGCGTTTCTGCCGATTACCTGTTGGGGATATCCAACACAGATCCAGCATATGAAAACCGTCGGCGAAAAACGCGATTGTCGGAGGAAGATCAGGTGCAGCTGCGGCTGTTCGAGGAATTTCTTGGGTGGAAAAAGGGACAAAAGGCATAGCTTTCCCAAAACGGACTATGGAACGTTTTCCGCACAAAGCAGCCGACACAGGAATGATCACTGCGCCAAACAAAAAACGGCTCTGCAATTCCGTCCGTGCGGATTTTGCAGAGTCGTTTGCTTCTGTGGAAATTGACCGTCAAAAGCTCATCCTCATTCCAGCAGCGCCACTGCCACATCGTTGACATTGGTGCCGGTGGGGCCTGTTACGAGAAGGCCGCCGGTGGCCTGCAGCGCGTGGTAGGCGTCGTTATCGGCCAGCACCTGCCAGATCTCGGCGCCGCGCGGGTACGCGGCGGTGTGCGCGGCGCGCAGTTCGGCGGCAGTGTCACCGTCGGCGTAACCGCCCGCGGCGTCGGTGGGGCCGTCGGTGCCGTCGCTGCCCACGCTGAACACGGCGGCGTTTTTCAGCCCTTCGATGCCCGCCGCCGCGGCAAGCGCAAGCTCCTGATTGCGACCGCCCAGTCCCTTGCCGGTCAGCCGCACCACGGTCTCGCCGCCGGCGATAAACGCCAGCTTGCGGCCGGGGTGGTTTTCGGCGTGGGTACGCACAACGGAGGCCAGAAAGCTGCCCGCCTCTTTTGCCTGACAGCACAGGCAGTCGGTAAGCAGCACCGGACGGTAGCCGAGTGACGCCGCCGCATCCGCCGCGGCGGTGCAAAGCTGCCGCACGCTGCCGGTGATGCGGTTTTCCACGTTGGTCAGAGTTTTCGGCGTTTCGCGGGCAAGGCAGGCACGGGCGGCGTCGCTCAGCACAAGGCTGTATTTTTCGGCAACGGCCTGCGCCTGTGCGCAGGTGGTGGCATCCGGCACAGCGGGGCCGCTGGCGATCATATCCAGCGGATCACCCACGATATCGCTCAGCACCACCCCGAGCACCCGCGCCGGGGCGCAGGCTTCGGCAAAGCGTCCGCCCTTTACCGCAGAAAGCCGCTTGCGGACGGTGTTCATCTCGGTGATATCCGCGCCGCAGGCCAGCAGCTGTGCAGTGATGTGCTGCAGCTCTTCACCGGGGATGAGCGGCGCTTCAAACAGGGCGCTGCCGCCGCCGGAAAGCAGAAACAGCACCATATCCTCTTTGCCAAGGCCGCGCACCAGCGCCAGCGCTTCGGCCGCGGCGGCAAAGCTGTTTTCGTCCGGAACGGGATGCCCCGCCTCGCGGCAGATAACGCCCTGCAGCTCACCTTTGCAGTGGCCGTATTTGGTGATGACGACGCCGCCGTCCAGACGGACGCCGCGCTGCGCAAGCCCGGTTACGGCGGCGTTTGCCATCTGCCACGCAGCCTTGCCCGCAGCCACCAGCACCAGCCGCCCCTGCGGCGGGCAAAGCTCCTGCAGCGCACGGGCCACGGCGGCGTCCGGCAGCACGGCGGCAATGGCGGCATCGGCGATGTGCACGGCGTCGGCATGCAGTTTTTTATTCATATGGTCGACCTCGCAGATAACGGAAAAAGGACAAAGGACCGGCACGGTGGAACGCGCCGGTCCTTTTTGTACAGAATCGAAACTTACCTGGCGTACTTCAGGCCGACCTTGACCAGACCGAAGGGCACGGTGTTGTAGTCCTCGTGGTAATCGGGGCTGACGCCGTCCTTCCAGGTGGTGCGGAAGGTGAAGCTGGTGGGGTTGACACCGCCGGGCTCGAAGCCCATATGGTGCGGGCCGTACAGGTTGCGCAGGCTGCTGCTGACGGTCAGCTCGATGAAGTTCTCCCCGCCTTTGGTCAGGGGGATCTCCACCACGTTGTCCATGACGCTGGGAGCGACGGCAACGCCGTTCACCCTGACGCCGCAGACCATGTAACGGCCGTCCAGAACCAGCTGAGCGGCTTCGGCTTCGGCAACGATGCGGGCGCCGAAGGTCTTGGAGCCGCAGAAATACTTGTAGCCGCTGCCGGGGATATCGCGGATATCCACCAGAGTGTCGTCGGCCACAACGGCGCGGTTTTCATCCACCTTGAAGTCGCCGATCAGATAGACGGTCTCGATCTCGGTGTTGTAAACCAGGCAGTTGCGCAGGCTTTCGGTGGCGTCGGGATCGAACAGGGCGTAGCGCACGCCGGGATCCTGCCACCAGTTCACCTTGTAGACCAGCTCGTTGGTGCCGGTCTTCAGCTTGTCGGCGATCTGGGCCTCCTGGAAGAAGACGTCGTAATCGGTGGGGCCGGTCTCGATGCGCTGGCCGTTGAGCTCGAACCACTGCTGGTCGTTGCACTCGGCGCGCAGCAGCATACGGCTGGGCAGATCCTTTACCTCGAAGGCGTACTTGACCCACAGGTCGCCCTGATAATCGGCCAGGACCAGACGGTCAAACACTTCGTGCACGTCGTGGGGCTCGTCAAAGCTGACGCCGTCGTAGCTGATGCTGACGTGATCCAGCGGCAGGCTGTTGTCGCTGCCGTTTTCAAACACGAACTCGCCGGTGATGTCCACGGTCTCGCAGGCGTACTCGCGGGCGGCGGGGGCAGCGTAGTCTTTCAGGAAGAACAGGCTCTTGCCGGGCTCCAGCACGTATTCGGGCTTGGCGGCAACGGCGGACAGCTCGTTCAGGTCGGCCTTGGCCCAGACGCCCTCGGGCATGGTGACGGTGACGTCCACATCGCTCTCGTTGACGACGAACAGCATCTTGTAGTCGTCGTTCTCGCGGTAGCAGAAGGGCGCGCGGCTGCTGAGACCCAGCTTGACGGTCTCGGCGGCGTAGATGGCGTCGTAGTTGTCGGCCAGTTTTTCGGTCAGGAAGCTGTAATCATCGGCAACGCCCTCGGTAAACTCGGGTGCGCCCTCGTACAGGTAGACATGACCGCCGGCGGCGACGTATTTTTCCAGCAGAGCCTTGGTGGAGGCAGTGAGAGTACGGCAGTAGGGCACGATGACGCTGTTGTAGGCGCAGTTGCCCACCACGAACCTGCCGTCGGCCACGCTGCCGTACTTGCCCATGATGGTCTCGTCGGCCAGATGGTAGCTGCGGGCGCGGGACTCCAGTTCGCAGCCCAGTGCGAACAGCTTGCGATCGATCTCCTCGACGGCGCCGTTCTTCAGACGGATATAGTCCAGCCAGACGCTGTACATGGGGTTGATGACCAGCGTGTTCACCACGTCGCGGCTGTTGGCGATCAGGTAGCCCAGACGGTCAAAATACTCGTTGAAGGTCTTATAATCGTCCCACCAGGTCATCACGCGGGAGAAGCAGGGCGGATGGTCCACCTTGCCCTGGCCCTTGAGGCTGTAGCTGGACAGGTGCTGGCACATCATGTTGATGCCGCGCACATACTGGGCGTCGCCCACCAGACGCAGCTCGCGGGGGTTGGCGTCCCAGCCGGCGCAGCCGAAGGTCTCGGTCAGAACATGCTTTTTGCCCAGCTGCTGGGTAGCGCTGCCGATCTGCTTGCCGGACAGGTGGGCGCTGGGCTTGCGGCCCAGATGGTCGATGGCGGGCACGGTCTCGTACTCGTAGCTGGGGGTAACGGCGGCGCCGCCCCACATCTGCATCTGCAGGCTGCTTTCCTCGATGCTGTGGCCGGTGAAGGCACAGCCGTGCTCGTCGCACCAGTCGTTCAGGCGCTTATAGAAGTTGATGGTGTACAGCTCGTTCATCAGGCTGTAATAGCGGTAGCAGTACTCGTAGCCGGCGGGGCTGGCCAGGAACAGATACACCAGACCGTCGCGGATATCGCTGCCGTAGCGCTCGGTCCAGATGGGAGCGGCCACGCGGGTGTAGGGGGTCTCGTAACGGTAGTACTGGGGCTCGTCGGTGAAGAAGCCCCACAGCTCCTTGCCGAAACGGTCGGCAAAGCGCTTGTAGTACTGCTCATAGGTCTCCTCGATGAACTGATCCATCACGGCGGGATTGAGGATATCGGTATTGGCGGGGCTGCTCTTGAGGTAGACGCAGTGGTACTCGGCGACGCCGTCCACGGGGCCGTCGATGCGGGTGGCCACGCCGTCCACAACGGTGTACACGCCGAAAGCCTCGGCGTCAAAAGCGTCCTTTACCTCGTAGCGCAGGAACTGGGCCAGATTATCGGGGTTGGACAGCAGCTTGCCGCCCACAAAGCCGCTGGGCCAGCCGTTTTCGTCGTAGATGACGCAGTTCATCTTGAGCTTTTTGGCTTCGTCCAGACAGACCTCGATGAGGTGGAACCAGCGCTCGCCCAGATACTCTTCCTTCAGACCGGTACGGGCATGGGCAATAAAGCCGCGGATGCCGGCGTCGTTGAAGGCGTTGATCTGTGCGATCAGCTCGTTCTCATCCAGTTCGTTGTTCCAGCTCCAGAACGGGATGGAGGTATAGTCCAGCATGTCCTGGGTCTTCAACTGTTTCAGAATGTCACTCACAGCGAATTCCTTCCTTTTCCTTTTTGTTTTTATGGCGTTTTGCGCAGCGGAAAAACACCACTGCCTTGCAACGCTATTGTAGCATAGATTTCGGGTTCTGGAAAGACCTTTTTGGTAAATAATGACCTAAATCAAAGGAGGCATATCTGTTCCGTGCCAGAATAGACGCGCCGGGATATATTACGGCATATTGGGCAAAAGACCGGAAAAGGAGAATGTTTTATGTTGGAAAATCTTGAAACGCTGGACGCTCTTATCTCAAAATGCGCGTATCTGCGGGATACGACGGAACTGGTGCAGATACTGGGAGCGGCCATTCACAGCGATCATTTTGAAGATGCCGCCGGTTTCAAAGCCGCGCAGGGACTGCACTGCTGCCTGCAGAAGCAGTCGCAGGAGTTACTGGACGGGATGAACCAGCTGTACGCAAAGATCTCTGCCGAGGAAAAGGCAAAAAACAAAATAAGCCCTGTTCTTTCGCAGATGCAGAAATAAAAAGGAGCCGCCGCAGCATGCGGCAGCCCCTTTGGATGTGCGTTGCGGCTTATTCCACCACGACGCCCTTCTGCAGGATGAGGTTGGCGTACAGGGCTTTTTCGCCAGTGGCGACCACGGCCCAGGCCTTTTTGCTGGCGTCGTAGAAGTCGAACCGGGGAATGGTGCCCACCACCTCGGCGCCGCGGGGGTCGTATTTGGCAATGATGGCCTTGTATTCGTCCCAGATGGGGGTCTCGACGTTGTCGCCGGGGACGACCTCCATCAGCGTGACGGGCTTTTCCACATAGGTGTCCAGCGGGAACACCTGCAGGATGGCGTCCAGAAGCTCGGCGCAGCTGTGGCCGTCACAGCGCAGCACGGTGGCGTTTTTGCCCATGCTGGCAGCGGGGAAATTGCCGTCGCCCAGCACGATGCAGTCGCCGTGGCCCATCTCGCACAGGACCCTGAGCATCTCGGGAGAAAGAATGGGGGGAATACCTTTCAGCATAGCGTTTACCTCGTTATTACGGGAACAGCCGCCGCCCCACACGGACAGCGGCTGTTTTTATAATTTATATACGGACGGGCCGCAGCAGCGCGGCAGCGCAAAGAACCCTGCCGGGGCCGGCTTAGTAGGCCTTGTACAGGGGGCCGTAGGCGGCGCAGGCGCGGTAGTCCTGGCCTTCCT
>CAZYRD010000157.1:0-6033 GCA_964649475.1 uncultured Faecalibacterium sp. | reverse complement strand
GATCCGCGATCTGCTGTCTGACTACGACTTCCCCGGCGACGACACCCCCATCGTCAAGGGTACCGCTCTGGGCGTTCTGGAGTGCGACTCCAAGGATCCCTCTGATCCCGCTTACGCCTGCATCCACGAGCTGATGGAGGCTGTTGACACCTACATTCCCACTCCCGACCGTATGGCTGACAAGCCCTTCCTGATGCCCGTTGAGGACGTCTTCACCATCTCTGGTCGTGGCACCGTTGCTACCGGCCGTGTCGAGCGTGGTACCATCAAGGTCAACGAGGAAGTTGAGCTGGTTGGTCTGACCGACGAGAAGCGCAAGACTGTTGTTACCGGTCTGGAAATGTTCCACAAGCTGCTGGACTTCGCCGAGGCTGGCGATAACGTAGGCGCTCTGCTGCGTGGCGTTCAGCGTACCGAGATCGAGCGTGGCCAGGTTCTGGCTAAGCCCGGCTCCATCCAGCCCCACACCAAGTTTGCCGGCCAGGTCTACGTCCTGAAGAAGGAAGAGGGCGGCCGTCACACCCCGTTCTTCAACAACTACCGTCCTCAGTTCTACTTCCGTACCACTGACGTTACCGGTGTTGTTAGCCTGCCCGAAGGCACCGAGATGTGCATGCCCGGCGACAACGTTGCTATGAACGTTGAGCTGATCACCCCGATCGCTATCGAGGAAGGCCTGCGCTTCGCTATCCGTGAGGGTGGCCGTACTGTTGGTTCCGGCGTTGTTTCCGGCATCAACGAGTAATTAAAACTCTCCGCAAACCCCTTTGCTTCGGCAAAGGGGTTTGTTCTTTTTTGGAGCGTGGTTTTGACAACTGCAGTCAAACGGAGAGATCAATATGGCTGCTGAAGTATAGCCCACCGCTGAAAGAAAAAAGGCGCCGTTTATAATTAACGGTGCCTTTCTATCCCAAGCTTACCTTTTAATGATGTACTTTTGTATTTCCGCTTGAAAAGTGTCGCTGTAAAATTCTTCGGTCAACTGTCCGCCGCAGTTTTTTATAACGCAAGCAGACGCCGTATTGGCTTTGTCGCATGTTAAAAGCACTTCTCGGATAGCAAGGATGTCGCATACCATCAGGGCGCTGTTCAGCATGTCCGTCGCATAGTGCTTATGCCTTTCGGTCGGTCTTATGCAGTAGCCGATGTGACCACCCTCTTTTTTCAAAAATTCGTTTAATGCCAATCGGATGTTTATCATTCCGATGATTTTATCATCCGTCTCGCGAACATAAAAGTAAGTTAACGCGGGGACTCTCGGATGCGGAATATTGGCAATGTCAATATCGGCATAAACTTTCTTCAGCCATTCTTCATATGTGGAGCGTTTCAAATAACTGTCCAGAGCACCGCTTCCATTGATCTCGGATCCATACTCGTAAAATTCATTTATGAACTGTATGGCTTTTTCCTTATACAGCAAACCGGGGAATACCAATTTCATGCTCATCACTCCAAAATACGGTTTTAATAGATGGATTATACAGCAATGCTGCGGTTTTGTCCAGTGTGGCAGACGAAAATATGAAAGCGGGGCGTGTTGCAAAATGAAAGTTTTACAACACGCCACACGCGAAACTTCATTTCGCGTGTAAATTCCGCAGGAATTTGCGGAGTCAGCACGATTTTTTCGTGCTGACTTCTGCTGTTCTGCAGCTTTGCGGCAGCTCCTGTTTTCTTTGTGATGAACAAAAAGTGTAAAAGGGAAAAGATGGCCGGTTTCAGTCGGCGTTTTCTTCCAAAAAAGCCTGCAGCTCGGCAAAACCGCCGTGCGGCCAGACACTGATGTCCTTGCCGTTCTTGTTGATGAGATCGTTGGTCAGCAAAAACACCTGCATGCCAAGCGTCTGCGCCACCATGTCCTCGTCAACGTCATTGCCCACCATGATGCAGTCTGTGGCTTCGCAGCCAAGCTGGGCCAGAATATCCCGATAATAGGCGGGGTTGGGTTTGCAGTAGCGGCTGTTCTCGTAGGTGGTGACAAGGGCAAAATCCTCCGGCTGCAGGCCTGCCCAGCGGATGCGGCTTTCGGTGGCGATGGCAGGGAACAACGGATTGGTCGCCAGCACCACGCGGCAGCCGCGGGCTTTCAGCTCATCCACAACGGTTTTTGCCATGGGAGAAAACCCGCATGCCTGACCTACCTTTTGAAAATCCGTGCAGTAGAATGCGTCAAAAAGCTGCTTGTCCCTGTACACGTCCGGACCAAAGAATCCGGCGAAGCTTTTCCAGAAAGCCTCCTCGTTGCTGCAGGAGCCGTCGTTTTTTATCATGGCGCCGGTGCCTGCCCAGATGGATTTGACCAGTGTATCGGTATCGTAGCCGTGCGGTGTCAGCGTTTTCACCAGTCCGCCGAAGTAAGCCTTGAGGAATACCTCCTGGTCCATGGGCAGCAGGGTACCGTCCAGATCAAACAGAATCGTTTTCATGTGCTGTGCCGTCCTTTTCAAGAATAAGAAAAGTATACCCAATACGCAAAGCATTTGTCAAGAAAACCGGCTGCGCCTTGTGACACGCAGCCGGATTTGTATAAAAATATGCGGTTATGCGGATTTTTTCTCGGCACGCTCTTTTTTTCGCAGAGCGACGTATTCGTTCAGTCCGCGGATGGTTTTGCCGGACATGGGGAACAGGACGATCATGTTGAAAACCGTCATCAGGCCCACGCCGATATTGCCCAGATCCCACACGAAGGTATAGGTAGCCAGACCGCCGATGAACAGCATCACCAGTGCCAGAATTTTGTATATGGTCTGTGCGCGCCAGCTTTCACCGAAAAGATATGCGACGTTGGAACGTGCATAGTACAGAATGCCGATGAAGGTGGAGAAGCAGAACAGCCACAGGCAGATGGCGGTAAAGACTACGCCTGCATTGCCAAAGTGATAGTGCATGGCGGTCTGCAGCAGCGGCATGCCCTCCAGACCTGCCAGAACGTCTTCCGGTACCAGCAGCATGATGAATGCGGTGCAGCTGCAGATAACGATGGTGTCAATGATAACGCCGAACGCCTGGAACAGACCGGATTTGGCGGGATGGCTCACATCCGCCGCGGCCGCCGCACACGGAGCGGAACCGCTGCCTGCTTCGTTGGAGAACAGACCGTGCTTGACGCCGTTCATCAGCGCTGCGCCGAAGCCGCCCGCCACCGCCTGCCGCAGGCCGAAGGCCTCCTCAAAAATGCGGCGGAACACTGCGGGCAGCAGTTCGAGGTTCATAAAGATGATCACCAGCGCGATCACAAAGTACAGCGCCGCCATGATGGGGACTATAATATCCAGCACCTTGACCGTAGCGTTTTTGCGCAGAACGATCACCGCTGCCAGCGCCACAAGGACCGCCGTGGAAACGATGGGAGGAATGTTGAAGGCCATCTGGAACGCCGAAGAGACCGAATTGCTGATGACCTGACTGATGCCGCACCAGCACAGCAGACCCGAAAGCGCAAACAGCACGGCAATTACGCTGAATTTCTTTTTGTTGTTCTTTTTGCAGAAGAAATCGTGGATGTAGTACGCCGGGCCGCCCCGATAACCGCCGTACAGCGGATCCTCGCGGCGGTGATACTGCGCCAGCGTGGCCTCCACATAGGCGGTGGAAGTGCCCAGCAGCGCGGTGACCCACATCCAGAATATTGCACCGGCGCCACCGGTGGAAATGGCCGCCACAACGCCCACCAGATTGCCCATGCCAACACGGGTCGCGGTGGAAACGATGAGCGCCTGCATGCCGGAAAGCGCGCCTTTTTGGCTGCTGTTCTTTTCTACCGAGATGCGCAGCATTTCGGGAAACAGCCGTACCGGCAGCACTTTGGTACGGATGGTGAAGAAAATGCCCGCAGGGACCAGCAAAAGCACCAGCAGAGAAAGCCCGATACTGCCGCCGCCGGGCAGGGAAATGGTGATCAGATCACCCCATAAAAGATTGTAAACCGCATTGATCAGTTCCATGAAATAACTCCTCAAATCATTCTTGCAAGCCAAAGCTTGACATTGTGCTTAATAAGTATATAATACAAATCAGGATTTGTCTAATTGATAGTATTGATAAAAAGCATAGAAAAATTAAATGGAGAGAAGATATGGACATACAGAGTCTGCAGGTGTTTATTCATGTGGCGGAAATGAACAGCTTTACCCGCGCCGGTGAAAAACTGGGCTATTCTCAGCCGGCGGTGTCGTTTCAGATCAAGCAGCTGGAGCAGGAGCTTGGTGTTCCGCTGTTTGACCGCATCGGGCACAACATCAGCCTGACGGCCGCCGGGCGCAGCGCACTTGCCTATGCGCAGCACATCTGCCGTCTTTCGCAGCAGATGGCGCTGGGCGCGGCGGGCAGAAACGAGCCGGAAGGGCTTGTGCGGCTGGCTATGGCGGATTCGCTGTGTGCCCCGCTGGTCACAGCCGGTTTTGCGCAGTTCCGCAGGACGTATCCCGGTGTCAACGTGCATGTTACCTCTGCCGGTACGGGCGAGCTGTTCCGCCTGCTGGACCACAACGAGGCGGACATCGTCTGTACGCTGGACAACCATATTTACGATGCCGCATATACCATTGCCGCCGAGGAAGAGATCGGTGTGCATGTGATTGCCTCGGCAGAGCACCCGCTGGCGAAAAAAGAGGAGATCTCCATACACGAGCTTCTGGACGAGCCCCTTCTGCTGACGGAAAAGGGCATGAGCTACCGGCGCCTGCTGGAGGAGCGGCTGGCGCAGCAGTCGCTGGCTGTCACACCTGTACTGGAGCTGGGCCGCACCGAACTGCTGTGCGAGCTTGTGTCACAGGGGGCGGGGCTTTCCGTCCTGCCGGACTATGTCACACAGCGGGCTGTGCGCAGCGGCCGGGTAAAGCGGCTGCCGGTACACGGGCTGGAACTGACGGTTTGGCGTCAGATACTTTATCGTAAGGAAAAATGGATCTCGCTGCCCATGCAGGTGCTGCTGGAGCATCTGGCACAGCTGTCGTTGACAGGAAATACACACGAAACGTAATATCCTCTTGACAACTATATCGGTTGTCGATATAATAAATATATCGGAAGCCGATATAACGAGGCCCGATAAAGGAGAGCGCTATGGCACATATGGCATTGACCGAAGCAGTGTACTATATTCTGCTTTCGCTGCTGCAGCCGCGGCATGGCTACGGCATCATCCAGAATGTACAGGCACTTTCCGGTGGGCGGGTGCGGCTGGCGGCAGGCACGCTGTACGGCGCGCTGAACACCCTGCTGGAAAAGGGCTGGATCGATGCACTTCCGGAAGAGCAGGACAGTCGTAAAAAGGAGTACATTATCACAAGGACAGGCAGGGAAGCGCTGGCCGAGGAATGGCGGCGCCTGCAGGAGCTGGTGGAGAACGGTTCCCGTTTATTAAAGGAGGAACTCTGATGAAAACAATGCGCAAGTGGTTTTGGCTATGGCAGTTTGAAGAGGAAGAACAGTGGCTTGCCGAACAGGCAAAGCAGGGGCTTGCGCTGAAGGCGGTTGGTTTTTGCCGCTATGATTTTGAAGAATGTGCCCCCAATGCCTACGAGGTGCGTCTGCAGCGGCTGGCGCAGCCCGTCCGCAAACCGGAAAGTCAGGATTACATCACCTTTGTGGAGGAGACCGGTGCGGAGTATATCGGCACCGTCAACCAGTGGGTATATTTCCGCAAAAAGACGGAGGAAGGCCCCTTTGAGCTGTTTTCGGACAATGCCTCCCGCATCCATCATCTGGAACACCTCATTTGCTTTCTGCTGCCGGTAATGCTGCTGAATATCCTCATTGGCGGGCAAAACCTGTTTATGTTTGCATCGCACGGATACACGGGCAATCTGGTCGGTGTTCTCAATCTGGTGCTGGCCGGTCTGCTGGGGTACGGCACATATTTTCTGCGAAAGAAGAAAAAACGTCTGCAAACTGCCTCCGAGCTGTTCGAAGGCTGAGCAACAAAAAAGAGCTGCTGCAACTTTTCAATGTTGCAGCAGCTTCTTTTTGGATTGAGCGCTTCAGCGAAAAGCAACCACCAGCTTAGCTGGTGGAATTAAAATGCTT
>CAZYRD010000156.1:0-6034 GCA_964649475.1 uncultured Faecalibacterium sp. | reverse complement strand
CGGAAAGCACCGCATCGAGGGCATCGGCGCAAACTTTGTGCCCGACGTGCTGGACCGCAGCCTGCTGGACGAGGTGGTCACCGTCACCAACGAGGACGCCATTGCCGTCGCCCGCCTGCTCGCCAAAAAAGAAGGTCTGTTTGCCGGTATTTCTTCCGGTGCAGCGGCTGCGGCGGCCATCGCGCTTGCCAAACGTCCCGAAAACGCCGGTAAAACCATCGTCACGCTGCTGCCCGACGCCGGCAGCCGATACCTCTCCATCCCGGACATGACGGAATGAAAGGAGTCATACCATGAGCGATTGCCTCTGCACCAGCGACCTGATCGCCGAAACACTGGGCCGGCTGGATGACGCCCGCCGCGAAAGCGTTCTGCACGACAGCGGCCTGCCCATCCCCAACCGCAAAAAGATCATTCAGGTTCTGAAGGACCTGCAGGCGCTGCTGTTTCCCATGGCGTACAGCCGTCCCGACCACGAAATGAGCGACGAGCATCTGCTCTCCGGCATTTACCACACACTGCTGACGCAGGCGCAGATCGCACTGAACTTTACCGCACACGGGCCCTGTCCGGACTGCACCTGCCGCGCGGCGGGCACCTGTCAGGCATTCCTGCGCCGGCTGCCGGAGATCAAGAAAATGCTTTACAAGGACATTCAGGCCCTGTACGAAGGCGATCCCGCCGCCCGCAGTCCCGAAGAAGTGCTGATCTGCTACCCCGGCTTTTACGCCATTTCCATCTACCGCATTGCCCACGAGCTGTATGCGCTGGATCTGCCTCTGATCCCCCGCATCATGACGGAATACGCCCACGAAAAAACCGGCATCGACATCCACGCCGGCGCCACCATCGGCGAGTATTTCTTCATCGACCACGGCACCGGCATCGTCGTCGGCGAGACCACCGTCATCGGCGACCACGTCAAGCTGTATCAGGGCGTCACGCTGGGCGCCAAGAGCTTCGAGACCGATGCCGACGGCAACCCGGTCAAGGGCGTCAAGCGCCATCCCAACATCGGCAGCAACGTGGTCATTTACGCCAACGCCACCATTCTGGGCGGTGAAACCTACATAGGCGACGGCTGCGTCATCGGCGGCAACACCTGGCTGACCCGCTCCGTCGAACCGGGCAAAACCGTGTATTATAACGGATGAGGTGCCCTGCTCCGGCCGCATTGGACTGTTTTATATTTCCGTTTTTCTATTTACTGCCAAAAGGACGCTCACATTATGCACGAAAAGAAATTTTCCATTCACGGCAATGATTTTCTGGTAACGCTGCCGGTGCAGCCGCAGGCGCTGACCCTGCGTGCAGCAGAAAGCCGAGACGGTGCGGCGGTATACGAATTCCGCTGTGCTTTTGATGCACCCACAGCGGTAAAAAACATCCGCATCCGGTGGAGCCGCCCCATGCTGGGCATTCTTTCGGTGTGGACGCCGATGGCCATGCGCGGACGCGAGGTGCATCAGTGGTGGGCGGCCACCCGCAGCGAATCCAGTTTTTACAAAGGTGCGCCGCTGCTTGCCGCAGTGCGCGACGGCAGCCACAGCGTGTGTACCGTCGCGCTGTCGGATGCAAAAACGCCCTGTGCACTGACCTTTGCCGTCAACGATTTTGCGCAGCTGGAACAGGTGGATTACTGTGCCGAGCTGCTGTGCGAAGAGCGTGTGATCACCGAATACAGCGTTCTGCTGCGCCTTGACGAACGCGGCCTGCCGCTGGCGGACAGCATCGGCGGCGCGGCGGAATGGTGGAAGCAGTTCTATCCCCGAAACCTGCCCGTAAACCCTGTCTGCGAGCTGCCGCTGTATTCCAGCTGGTACAATTTTCACCAGCACCCCAACGGCGGGCTTCTGGAGCAGGAGCTGGCGCTCGCCGCAAAGCTGGGCTTCAAAGCAGCCATCATCGACGACGGCTGGCAGTACGAAGGCAACGGAACCGGCGATTACTTCGACTGCGGCAACTGGGCGGTGGCGCCGGGCAAATTCCCCGATTTTTCCGCCTTTGTGCGAAAGGTGCACAGCTTCGGCATCAAGGTGATGCTGTGGTTCCCGGTGCCTTTCATCGGGCGGAACACTTCCGCCTACGAGCAGTTCAAAGACTGTTTCCTGTATTACAGCGAAGGCAGCCGCGCCGGCGTTCTGGACCCCCGCCGCCCCAAAGTACGCGCCTATCTGGTGGAGCTGTTCCAGTCTTTTGTACAAAAGTACGATCTGGATGGACTGAAGCTGGATTTCATCGACAGCTTCCGCGCCGCAGAGGAGACCCCGCCCTTTGACGAAACCACGATGGACTGCGCCACAGTGGACGAAAGCGTGGAGGTCCTGCTGCGAGAGATCACCGCGGCGCTGCGCCGCGTCAAAGATGACTGCATGATCGAATTCCGGCAGCATTACGTCGGACCGGCCATCACCGCACACTGCAATATGCTGCGCGTGCTGGACTGCGCCTTTGAGTCCGTGACCAACCGGCAGTGCCTTGCCGACCTGCGCATGATGACCCGCGAACTGGCCGTGCATTCGGACATGCTGTTCTGGGCGCAGGCCGAAACGCCCGCAAACTGCGCGCGCCAGCTGGTCAACATCCTGTTCAGCGTGCCGCAGATCTCGGTGCTGCTGACCAACTCCACCCCCGCACAGCAACAGGTCATTCAAAGCTATCTCGATTATTGGCAGGCCAACCGCGCGTTGTTGCTGCATGCACCGCTGACCGTGACCGGCGCCGAAAGCGTGTACGGCACCGTTTCCGCCTGTGACGGCAGCAAGCGCATTACCGCGCTGTACCTCGAGCGCACCGCCGTTTTTGACGGCATGCCGCAGGATGTTTTCAACGGCACAGGTACCGGCTGCATCTGCGTCGAAAACCGCACCGGTGCTCCCGTCAGCGCCGCCGTATACGACTGCACCGGCGCGCTGCTTGCACAAACTGCACTATGCCCGGGCGTACAGCAGCTGGAGCTTCCCGCCGGCGGCCGTGCCGAGCTGCGCTGAAAACCGCAACGACTTACCCACAAAAGCCCGGAGGCCTTTTTATACGGCTTCCGGGCTTTTTCTGCGTCTTTCTGTTTATGCAGTCGGCTCTTTCGGCGCAGGGCTCTGCGTCGAAGCGCTTTTGCTGTTTTCGCCGCTCTTTCTGCGGCTGTGGTGACGGCGGCGATGCGGGTTCTGGGTCGTTTCCGCATTTTTCTTTGTCTCGGTGTTTTCCTGCACCGGTGCGGCAGCTTTTTCCGCTCCCTTTTCCGGCTGCTCCGCCTGCTCCGGCGGCTTGCGGGGCTTGCGCACGGGCACAGGCTCCGGCGGAACAAGCGCCTTGCGGCGGGCAAATTCCTCCTCATCCTGCATCAGCGCCATCAGGCGCGCACAGTTTTCCGCATCGGAAAGCGCATCGTGCTTTTCGCCGTCAAAGCTCAGCCCCATGTATTCCACCGCGCGGGAGAGCGACATGCCGTTGCGGTATCCCACCATGCGGCTGAACACCCGCTGAAAATCCGTCCAGTGAGCACAGATGCTGCGCAGTGCGGGCGTCCATAGATTTTTGAAGGTGCACTCCCGCTCCACCTGCGCCTGATCGCTGTTGCTCCACGCATACAGCCGCACGCTCTCGTTGGTGCCGATCCATTCCACAAAACGCGGCATCACGTCCTCGATGTAATCCGCTTTTTTCAGTTCCCTGGTGGTGATGCCGGTGAGCTTTGCCACGCTCCAGTGCACCGCCGTGTTATACCGCGGCCGCACATAGCTGCGGAAGCGGTCCACCACGCGGCATTTTTCATCCAGCTTCACCGCGCCGATCTCGATGATCTCGTGCGGGAGTCTGGCGCGCAGCTCGGTATCCTTCTGCGACACCATGTTCATTTCCAGATCAATAAAAACTCGAACCATTGTTCAAATACAAATCCCTTCAACGCGCTTTTGTCCGGCGCTCTGTCTTATCTGTATTATTATCCCATCCTTCCGGGAACTTGTCAAGGCAAAGGCATTGTCTTTTGCGTTTTCCTTCTATATAATAATAGCATAAAACATGCGGAGGTACGCTATGCGTGATCTGACATTCCGTCCCGGCGGCCGGATCGGCGCGGTCCTGCACGCCCATGAAGAAAACTGGGTACACCGGCTTTTTGCAGACGACCCCAACCTTTTCGGCGCTTTTTACGACCGCGAAAACAACACGCTGTTCAAAACCATGTGGCACGGCGAGTTCCCCGGCAAGCTGCTGTCCGGGGTTTCGCTGCTGTACGCCATGACCGGTGACGAAAAAACAAAAAGGACCGGCGACGCACTTGCCGACGCACTGCTGGAAACGCAGGCCCCGGACGGGTATGTTGGCCCGTGGAGTGCTGCAAGACGCTTTGAAGGCTGCACCGACCCCACGTTTTCCCATTGGGGAGACTGGGACACCTACGGCCGATGGGACACATGGGGGCACTATCACTGCATCTACGGCCTGTACCGGTGGTACCGGCTCACCGGACGCGGCGACTGTCTGCAGGCCGCTGTGCGGGCGCTGGACTGCGTTTACGACCACTTTATCACCGGCGGCCGCAGCTTTGTACGGCAGAACTGGGCAGAGTGCAATCTGGCCATCGGGCATGCGTTTGCCCTTCTTTACAAAGAATGCGACAAGCCGGAATATCTGCAGGCGGCCCGGTACATCGTCCACACCGAATGGGATGCGGAATATTTTGATTACTACACCCGCAAACCGGTATGCTGCGGCTGGCTGACCGCCGCGCAGAACGGCGTGCCGTTCGGGCTTTCCGGCCAGCCCCGTTGGGAGGGGCTGTACTCGCTGCAGACGCTGACGGCCCTGTACGAAGCCACCGGCGACGAACAATACCGCACCGCAGCCTGTGCGCTTTGGCAGGGCATGGCCGCCACCGACCGGCACAACACCGGCAGCTTCGGCACGGGCGAAGGCGCCACCGGCGACCTGTACGGTGCCGGCAGCGAGACCTGCAACACCGTGGCATGGATGGCGTTTTCCACCGACATTCTGCGTCTGACAAAGGATTGCCGCACCGCGGACGAGCTGGAGCTCTCCTTTTTCAACGCCGCCCTCGGCTCCCTGCTGGCGGGCGAAAGAAACTTTACCTATATGAACGACTCCGACGGCTGCCGTGCACCTGCGCTGGAGGTTTTGAAGGAACAGGGCTACGACGGGGCCCGGGATATGAGCTGCTGTCAGGCAAACGGCACCCGCGGCCTTGCCCAGCCCGCAGACTGGGCCGCGCTTTGCGAAGACGACGCACTCTGGCTGAACTGGTACGGCGAAGCGGAGTTTGCATGGCAGCTGCCGTCGGGCCGGACGGCACGGCTTTGCGTACATTCCGCCTACCCTGCCGAAGGTGCCGTCCGCATCGTGCTTTGCACGGACGTACCCGAAGAGTTTGCGCTGCACCTGCGCATTCCCGGCTGGTCGCAGAACACCGGACTTTCGGTCAACGGGAACTCCTGCGAAGCCGTGACCGCCGGAAGCTACCATCTTCTCCGCCGCTGCTGGCAAAACGGTGACGTCATTGCGCTTACGCTGGATATGACGCCGCATTTCTGGCCGCACCTGCAGCAGGACCGTTTTTCCGTCTATCGGGGGCCGCTGCTGCTGGCGCGCCGGCTGCAGACAGAAAATGACGCCGCAGCCTTCGCTCCCTCCGCTTTCCGCAGCGCTTCCGTGGTCGACGGAAACGCCCTCGTCACGTTGCAGACCGCTGCCGCCGACGGTACGCCGGTGCTGTTCACCGACTATTATTCCGCAGGAAAAGACGGCAGGTGCTTTGCCACATGGCATACCGCCGCCGGAGAACTTCCCTCTCCGGCAGAGCCCCTCTGGTTCAGCCGTTGAAAGCCATCCCCGCTGTTTTTCCGCTTTATGCACAGGAAAGAGCCCATGCGCCGTACAGACGCATGGGCTCTTGCATTTTATGCAGTTTCAGCCGGAACTCAGGCAACCAGGAAGAACTTGACCAGGAACAGAGCAGAGATGACATAGGTCAGCACGGAAACTTCCTTGGCCTTGCCGGTGAACACCTTGATCACGG
>CAZYRD010000155.1:0-6100 GCA_964649475.1 uncultured Faecalibacterium sp. | reverse complement strand
TATACGGCAATTTTTGACAGAAAAAGCACGAAACAGAAAAGCACCGTGGTCAAAACAAGGTGCTTTTCTGCTATTTCTCGCTTTATTTGACAAGGTTTGATCAAAAGTAAAAAATCGACAAGCTTCTGTCGAAACTTGTCGATTTTTGGTGGAGACGAAGAGATTCGAACTCTCGGTCTCTCGGATGCGAACCGAACGCTTTACCAGCTAAGCTACGGGCCCAAGTGCTAATATAGTATAGCGCCTGAGGTAAAAAAAGTCAAGTCTTTTTTTGCTTCTGCCGTAAAATTCGTTAAATCAAAACGCCGTTGCAGTGGTCGACTTCATGCTGGATGATCTGTGCCGCCCAATCCGTAAATGTTTTGCACCGTGGACGGAAGCTCTCATCCAGATATTCCACCTTAATTTTCTTCCAGCGCTTTGTCGGACGAACGCCACTGAGCGACAGGCAGCCCTCTTCCGCATCATATTCCCCGCTCGTTTTAACAATGACCGGGTTGTACATCAGCACCGGCCCGTCCCCGGCATCAAAAACGATGATCCTCTTCTTTACGCCGATCATATTTGCCGCCATGCCCACACAGGCATCCGCATTTGCGGCAAGCGTATCCAACAGGTCCCGCCCTGTGGAGGCATCCTGCGGTCCAGCCTCCTCTGACAGCTGATTCAAAAACAAAACATCATGTACAATCTCTTTTACCATTCTTCATCCCTCCGCAGCACGCTGTTTATCTATTACTATATCACAGCTGCTTCGCCTTGTCCACTGCGATAAAACATACTTTTATACTGCAATTACTTGATTTTTTATGTTAATTGGTGTACGATAGGACAGGTGGTTTGCAAGAAAGGACGCCATATTATGAAGCACAGCAAATTAAAAAAGATCAGTTACACATCCCTGTTCGCAGCATTGGTCTGTGTCGCCACAATGGTCATACATATACCAGTTCCCGCAACCGGCGGGTATTTGAATCTCGGCGATGCTGTCGTTCTTCTGGGCGCACTTCTTTTAGGCCCGGCCTACGGCTTTGCCGCAGGCGGACTGGGTTCCATGCTGGCGGATATTCTCTCCGGTTATGCGCAATATGCGCCCGGCACGCTGATCATAAAAGGCCTTTGCGCATTTACTGCCGCCGTTCTGTGGAACAGTCTTTCCGCCAGGCGTCCCATCAGGCGAATCGTTTCTTTACTGATCGTCTGTGCCGCTGCTGAGCTTGTTATGACAGCCGGCTATTTTTTCTACGAGTCGCTTATTCTGGGATACGGTTTTACGGCCCTTGCCGCTGTGCCCGGCAATCTGCTTCAGGCTGCCGCGGGCATTCTTCTCGCTATCCCTTTGTACATGCAGTTGGAAAAACGAATTTCAATCTAAACGTTCCGAGGTATTCATTATGAACGAAAACGAAACGCACGCCCTCAGCGAACAGGTTCGCCTTGCCGCTCTGGAGCTTCTTGAAGCCGCCGGGCTTCAGTCCGGCGATGTTCTCGTTGTCGGCTGTTCCTCCAGTGAGATCATCGGCCAGCGCATCGGCAAAAACAGCAGCATTGACGCTGCACAAGCCGTCGTTGCCGGCCTTTTACCCGTTTTGCGTGAACGCGGTGTCTGGCTTGCCGCGCAGTGCTGCGAACATCTGAACCGCGCACTGATCGTCGAACGCGACGCCGCCCGTCAATACGGCTGGGAAGAAGTCACCGTTGTGCCGCAGCCGCATGCCGGCGGCTCTTTTGCCACTACGGTGTGGCAGACTTTCGATCAGCCTGTTGCTGTGGAAAGCATCCGCGCACACGCCGGCATGGATATCGGCGATACATTGATCGGCATGCATCTGAAACACGTTGCTGTTCCCGTGCGCCTGAGCGTCAAACGCATCGGCGAAGCCAACCTCGTCTGTGCGCGCACCCGCCCCAAATACGTCGGCGGGCCGCGTGCCGTCTATGCTTTCAACGAAGCCTGAGCAGAAGGAGCCTTGTATATGGAAAACATCACCCGTGATCAGATGGAGCAGAACATTGCAGAGATCCGCTCCCGTATGACCGCCGCCGCTCTTGCTGCCGGCCGCTCACCCGGGGATATTCTTCTCTGCGCAGCCAGCAAGCTGCACGACTCCGATACCGTCCGCCTTGCAGCGGAACTGGACATCGATCTTTTTGGTGAGAACCATGTGCAGGAGCTGGTTGCCAAAAAGGCCGACGGAGCGTACCTTGACAAGCCTTTGCACTTTATCGGCCATCTGCAGACCAATAAGGTCAAGCAGGTCGTCGGAAATGCCGAACTGATCCAGTCGGTCGATTCGGAACGTCTGCTTGCCGCCATCGACAAACAGGCGGCAAAACTGGGTATTGTGCAGGATGTCCTGCTGGAGATCAACATCGGCGGAGAGGAGAGCAAGAGCGGTATTTCTCCGGACAGTCTTCCCTGCCTGCTTGACGCCGCGGCCGCTTACAAACACGTCCGGATCCTCGGCCTGATGGCTGTCCCCCCTTTTAATACGGATGACGCCGAAAACCGAGGTTATTTTGCCCGGATGCGCCGCCTGTTTGAGCAATGCGCCGCCCGCGGACAGGCACGCGCGGAGATGCGCTGGCTTTCCATGGGAATGAGCGGCGATTTTGAAAACGCCATTCTGGAAGGCGCCAACATTGTCCGCGTCGGCACTGCCATTTTCGGCGCACGCGACTATTCCAAATAATCTCAAAAGGAAGCGCCTGGCGTTTCCTTTTTTCTTTGTCATTTCCGCTAAAAATTTCCGTTCAAGACCTGCGATTTGCTTCTTGGCAAAGACCTTTCTCTATGGTATACTGACTTCGAAAACCGGATTTGTTCCGGTCAAAAAGGATACTATACGCAGGAGCAAAGGAGCACATATGAACACACCAATCTACCGCCGCGCCAGTGCCACGGGCGAAAATCTGACGCTGAAAAACGATCGTATCCGTCTGGAATTTTACAAGCGCATCTGCGGCTGGGGCTGGGCCGAGATCTGGACGCCGGATGGTCGCATGCTTGCCGTGCTTGACCATTTCGGCGAGCTGCTTGCCCGCGATCAGGAGATCCCCATGCGCATCGAAGGCGAAAGCTACACCCTCACCCGTGAGGGCGATACGCAGATCCTCCGCTTCCCCGTCGCCACCACCATGGCGCAGCAAAAGCTGAAAGGCACCTCTTTTGAAAAATGGGTGCATTTCCCCTATGTGGAAACAGCGCTCAGCGGCGAGATCGTATTCACCCTGAAGGATGACGAAGCTGTTGTTCGCATGCATACCGCGCTGACCTCCAACGCCAACCTGTACGCCCGGTATCTGCGCGGCGTGTGGCTGCTGGCAGGCGAAGGCACCTTCGGAACTGAAAAGACCGACTCCATCCTTCCCGGTGTGGAATGGTGTCTGGACAAAGAATGGTCCAGCGGCACTGATTTCTTCAAGGACCCCTGGGCCAACCGCTGCGTTCCCCACCGCAACAAGGTCAGCGCTCCCGTTATGGCGCTTTCGCATGAGGGCTGGGGCATCGGCGTCTCTTGGAATCCCAACGTCCCTGTCACTCGTTGGTTCAATTACAGCGAAGCCTGGCCGCAGCCGGTATTTGCCACGCCAAACTTCATCGAGCGTATGAACAACTCGCTGCTCGGCCTGATGATCCCCGACGCCAAGACCGAAAGCGAAGAGAACAAGCCTTTTGCCGACGTTCCTCTGGAGTTGCATATCGGTCAGCAGATCACCTGGGACGCCGACCTTTTCCTCACCCGCGGCAACAGCGTCGACGTGATGGTGGACTGGCTGAAACGGACCGGTATGCCCACACCTGCCCCCCGCTGGGAACTGACGGATGCGCTTGACCGTTTCGCCGGTGCTTATAACACCAACCTGTGGCATGAGGACGAAGGCTGGGGCGCCTTGCAGGAACCGCACTGGAAGCC
The DNA here is from genome assembly GCA_964649475.1 of uncultured Faecalibacterium sp. Taxonomy (GTDB): domain Bacteria; phylum Bacillota; class Clostridia; order Oscillospirales; family Ruminococcaceae; genus UBA1762. Next base: position 2,183 of record CAZYRD010000155.1, on the reverse strand, counting down.
CAGCGTACAGGTACCGGACTTCCTGCGCCGTTACGTAAAAGAAAACGAAGGCAGCAAGCTTGCCGCAGAGCTTGCCGAAAAGATCGCTTGGTGCGATTCCCACGGCAGCAAGCCTGTCGCCCCCAGCGGACACGGCAAGGTTTACAATTCCGACGGATACACAGAGGAAGAGCTTGCCGCAATGCGCAGCGAAGGCGATACCATCCTCAGTTGGCAGAAACCCGACGGCTCCTTTGTATTCGAACCGGACGGCCGTCACTACACCAAGGACGATTTCCGTGTGGCACGCGGCTTTATTGAGCCGATGGGTCTTGACGGCGACACCGCGCTGCACATGAACACCGATCCCGCATTTACTCTGCTCAACATCTACCGGGCCACCGGCGATGAAAAATACGCCAAAGCCGCCCGCCGTGCACTGGATTTTGCACTGCCCTACACCCGTCCCGAAGCCGGCGACTACTGGGAGACTCCGCTTCATGCGCCCAATCTGCTCGCTGCAGGCGTTGCCATGAACGTGTACTACTTTGCCTATGAGCTGTTCGGCGAAGAGGCATACCGTCAGAAAGCGATCTACTGGCTGCGGGCACTTATCCCCTTCACCAATTTCTGGGAACCCGCAAATCTGCCTTCGCTTTATGCCACAAAACCCTGTCTGTGTTCCAGCGACTGGTACTTCGCCAACTGGGTACGCGACCACGTGCAGTGGGAGGTACAGGCCAGTTTTGCCCTTTCCGCCCGACTGGGATACGACTGGAGCGTCATCGACCCCGAGCTCGACTGGCACACCTACCTGAAAGGCATTACCTGTGCTTCCTTCCACTGGAGCCTGCTTGCCGAAACCAACACCTGGCGTCCGCACAATATCCCCGCAAGCTACGAGCTTTATAAAAATGGTGCTTTTGATTATTGCTTCTCGGATACACACAACGCCGTAACCGGCAACATCGGCGGCATGTGCATTTCTCCCGACAACACCGCTATCAACATTTACGCCGTTCTGGATCAGGAAAAATAAACCCGTTACCGCCGGTCTCTATTGAGGCCGGCGGACTTTCTTTTTGTTGACTCTCCAGCGGCTTTCGTGCTATACTTTGCCCATGTTACAAGGAGGCTGCTATGGACACCACTACCGTTTTTCATGATGTACTCACCGCCGACGGCATCCGCCCGCACCTCGGCGAGTTGGAAAGCCGTCTGACTTTACAGATATACTCCTGTACCGATTCCACCAACCTGCGCGCCCGCGCTGCCGCCACGGAAGGCTGCGCGGAAGGGCTTGTAGTCATGGCCGGCAGCCAGACGGCCGGCCGCGGACGTCTGGGGCGCAGTTTTTTCTCGCCCGATGACACCGGCCTTTACATGAGCCTGCTGCTTCGCCCTGCACTGGAACCTGATCTTGCTGTATATATCACAAGCGCCGCTGCTGTCGCCGTCTGCAACGCCATCGAAGAAGTTTGCGGCAGATCGGCGATGATCAAATGGGTCAACGATATTTTTCTTTCCGGCAAAAAGGTCTGCGGCATCCTGACCGAAGCTGCGTTTGATCCGCAGACTTCCGCACTGGACTATGTGATATGCGGCATCGGTGTCAACGTCTATCCACCGCACGACGGTTTTCCTGCAGAGCTGTCCGATATTGCCGGCGCCGTCTGCCGCGACGCGCAGGAAGGGCTGCGCAACCGTCTGGCCGCTGCGATCCTGCGCCATTTCTTCCGCTATTACCGCACGCTGCCGAACAAAGATTTTCTTCCGGAATACCGTCGGCGCTCCATGGTGATCGGACGCGCTGTCAACATCCTGCGCAACGAACAGTGTACACCTGCCATCGCGACCGGTATTGACGACGAATGCCGGTTGCTGGTTCATCTTGAAAATGGTGAAAAATCCGTCATTTCCACCGGAGAGATCAGTATTCGTCTGCAAAACATCTGAATAATCTCCACAGTTCCGACCATGCTCCCCGAAAAAGGAGTTTTGTTTTCATGTGCACAGCTGTGAGCTTTAAAGCCGGCGACCATTATTTCGGTCGGACACTGGATCTGGAGTACTCTTATGAAGAGAACGTCGTGATCATGCCGCGCAACCACCCATTCCGGGTCCTCAGTGTCAAAGGTCCGAATACGCATTACGCAATGATCGGGATGGCTCATGTGGCAGACGACTGCCCGCGTTACTAGGAA
>CAZYRD010000154.1:0-6147 GCA_964649475.1 uncultured Faecalibacterium sp. | reverse complement strand
CAGCAGTCGCTCGCTGATGTCGCGGGAGACCTCACCGGCCATATAGTCACGCTGGGTGGAGTTGACCACAGGGTTCTTGTTGGAGTTCTCCTGCTTGGCCTCCTCGTTGTTGCACTCGATGAGGCTGAGGATCTTTTCGTCGGTGGTGTTGGCCTGCCGCACCAGAGAACGGGTGTAGCGGTAGGTGATGTAGCGCTTGGCGACCTCGTAGGCACCGTGGGCCATGATCTGCTTTTCCACCAGATCCTGGATCTCCTCCACGGAGAGGGCGCGGTTGACCTTCTGGCAGGAAAGCGTCACGCTTTGGGCGATGCGCTCGATCTGCACCGGAGTCATGCGCTCGGCTTCGGCCACGGCGTTGTTGGCCTTTGTAACGGCGGCGCTGATTTTTGCAATGTCGAACTCCGCTTCGGAGCCGTTGCGTTTGATGATCTTCATATCCGGATCTCTCTTTCCTTTTGTCCTGTTTATCCATATCTTCAATGCGGCGGCGCGCCGCCGGAGAGTGTGCTATATTATTATAGCGTAACGAAACCCGGTTTGCAACTAAAAAAGGCACCAAATATAGCGTTGATTTTTGTTAAGAATACCATATCCAGTGTTTTTTCAACCGAAAGGCCTGCTGTTGTCCACACTGTACCGACCGAAGCGCCGCCAAAAAAAAATTAACAAAAAATATAAAAGAACACTACAAATTACCATACAGTTTATGATATAATAAATTTGTATAATATTTGGCCGGAAAGGACGGTGCGTGTTTTGAATCCTCTGCTGAAGGAAAAACTTCAGGAATCGCTTTCAGCCGTAGCACCCATCACAGTGATCGTATTGGTGCTGAGTGTGCTTCTGGTGCCCATGGATGCGGGCACTGTGCTGCTGTTTTTGTTGGGAGCCGTCATGCTTGTCGTGGGCATGGCGTTGTTCCAGCTGGGTGCGGATATGGCAATGACGCCCCTGGGCAAGGGAATTGGCGCACATATGACGCAGTCCCGCCGGGTGGGGCTGCTGGTGCTGGTGGGCTTTGCCATGGGCTTTATCATCACCATTGCAGAACCCGACCTGCTGGTACTGGCAGAACAGGTGCCCAGCATTCCCAACCGGGTGCTGATCCTCACCGTGGCAGCCGGCGTGGGTATTTTTGTGGCGGTGGCCATCCTGCGTATTCTGTTCGGTATCTCCCTGTCCACCCTGCTTATCGTTCTGTACATCCTGCTCATCGGGCTTTCGTTCCTGATTCCGCGGGACTTTCTGGCTGTTGCGTTTGACTCCGGCGGCGTGACCACCGGCCCCATCACGGTGCCGTTCATCATGGCGCTTGGCGTGGGTCTTGCCGCGGTGCGCGGCGACAAGCACGCGGCGGACGACAGCTTTGGCCTTGTGGCTCTGGCAAGCGTGGGACCGATCCTTGCGGTCATGATCCTCGGCTGCTTCTTCAACCCCACCGAGGCCACCTACGCCGCCGGCGAGGTAGCGGTCATTGACACCACCCGCGACGCAGTGATGGTGTTTGCGGTACAGCTGCCCCATTTTGCTTCCGAGGTTCTGGTATCGCTGGCGCCCATCGTCGGCGTGTTCCTGCTGTTCCAGCTGCTGACGAAGCGCTTCCACCGCACCCAGCTGCGGCGCATGGTGGTGGGTATTCTGTATACAGTCGTCGGTCTGGTGCTGTTTCTGTGCGGCGTCAACGTGGGCTTCTCGCCCGTGGGTGCTCAGCTGGGCGAACAACTGGCCGGCTCCGCATGGAAATGGCTGCTGATCCCCATCGGCATGCTGATCGGTTACTTTATCGTCAAGGCGGAACCCGCCATTCAAGTGCTGAACAAGCAGGTGCAGAGCGTTACCAACGGCACCATTCCCGCCAGGCGCATGAACGCCTGCCTTTCCATCGGCGTGGCCATCAGTGTCGGTCTGGCGATGCTGCGCGTGCTGACCGGTATTTCTCTGTACTGGATCGTAATACCGGGGTATCTGATCGCGCTGGTGCTTTCCAGACTGGTGCCGCCCATGTTCGTGGGCATTGCGTTTGACTCCGGCGGCGTTGCCAGCGGCCCCATGACCACCACCTTCCTGCTGCCGCTTTCCATCGGCGCATGTCAGGCGGTGGGCGGCAACCTGATGAGCGACGCGTTCGGCGTGGTGGCGCTGGTGGCGCTGACCCCGCTGATCGCCGTGCAGATCATGGGCCTGCAGTACCGAGCACAGATGAACAAGATCGAAAAGGCCGCTGCCGCCAGCCTTACCGAAATGCCGGACAGCGACAATATCGTGGATCTGGACGACGAGTCAGCTTCGGATGAGATTATTGATTTTTAAGGAGGACGCCATATGAGCAATGAAAACCTGAGCGCAGCTCAAAGCGGAGCTCCAAAGCCGGAATACCGTCTGCTGGTGGTCATCACCACGCTGAAGCAGGCGGAAAAGGCAGCCCGGCTGTTTGCCAAAGGGCAGGTGCCGCTGCAGTATCAGTTTATGGCACACGGTACCGCCCCCAGCGCCATGATGGAAATGCTGGGTCTTGGCAGCCGCGAAAAGACCGTGCTGATCAGCATGATGCCGAAAAAATACGCCGACGCCATGCTGCGCCGCCTGTCGGTGGATCTGGGCCTTGTGGCCACCAACAGCGGCATCGCCTTTACTCTGCCGATCTCCGGCGGAAGCAGTGTTATCATTAAAACGATCGAGAGTCTGGGCGCACAGGGCGGCCGCGGCTCGATGGAAAGGGATGTGATCGATATGAGTGTACAGAATTGTTCCCTGATTTTGGCCATCGTCAACCAGGGCTTCAGCGAAGAGGTTATGAACGCCGCCCGTCCCGCCGGTGCACGCGGCGGCACCGTGTTCTCGGCACGGCGTCTGGTCAACGAGGAAACAATGAAGTTCTGGGGCATCAGCATCCAGCCGGAAAAGGAGATCGTGCTGATCGTGGCACAGAATCCCTACAAAAAGGCCATCATGCAGGCCATCGGCGAGTGCTGCGGCTTCCACAGCGACGCCCACGGTCTGGTCATCTCGCTGCCGGTGGAGGACGCCATCGGACTGAAGGCCCCCGAGGACGACGGCGCAAGCGACGCCATCGACATGAAATCCTGAAGCAGACACGCATAACACAAAAAAGCTCTCCGCGGCTGCGGAGAGCTTTTTTTGTTAAGGGCAGTGCGAACCTCTGCCGGCTCAGTCCCCCCGTATTTCAGACAGATCCGCACAGGCATAGCGGATCTCCCTGTCGCCGATCCACAGGAGGTCCATCCGGTCGTCCGGTGCGGCGCCAAGACGAACCTTGCTGCCGAACAGGAAGCCGGTATCTTTGCAAAGGAAGCTGCTTTCGCGGGTGGTCATGGGCATCAGATAGGTGCCGGGAGCCCGGAGACCCTCCTCTCCGTTGTCGGTCTTGTCCCAGACCAGATATACGCCGCCGTCTGCGGCGGTGTGGAAAAGGGCGGTGTACCGGACCTCGCCGCCGATCTCCTCCGAGGACTCGTCCACCGGGAAGGATTCCTGCAGAACGCCGTGGGTAAAGCGGTATACGCTCAGGCGGGAGTAGAGCTTTTCCTGCGGGAAGAAATGATCCCGCATGAACCGCTGGTTGACGTTCTGTTCCCGCACGGCCAGCAGCATGTCGCCGTCGGCGGTATAGCAGCAGTCCAGATTATTCGTCCAGCCGCAGGTGGCCTCCCGGTCGCAGACTCTCACTGATGGAGCAAAATCGCCTGTGCGCAGATCGGCGGCATAGTTCATATAAATGGTGCGGAAGTCGTAGTCCCACTCCTGCCCGGTGACCTGACGCTTGTAGGCCAGCCACTCCTTGTTGGGCTCGACGATATCCTGCACGGCAAAGACATAGCATTCGCCGCCGTGTATGGCGATGTTGTGGTAGCAGGAGCGCACGGGGAAAACCAGATCCCGCTTCCGTACCGGCGTCAGGTTTTTGTCCAATACGGCGTAGATGTGCTCGCCCTCGCTCTCCGGCGGGTAGTGGAGGTTGTCAAAGAACATATCGCCGGTAACGGCGTCCACCGCGCCGCCGCGGTAGGAGTGGTCAATGAAATTGTACTTTTGTGTATCCCACGGCATGGGGAGGATCTTTTCCAGCCGCACGTCGCCGGACACGTCGAACACATACATTTTCGGCGTGCAGGGCACCACGCGGGAGGGCTCCTCCGGCGCGTAGGCGCGGGCGGTGGGGTTGACGGTGACCAGCAGCTTTTCACCCGCCAGCAGTACGGGACAGGGCTCCCGCTGGAAACCGTCCTTATCCTCGTACACGATCTGCCACGGGCCGTCGCCGCGCTTTTCGAACAGGCGCATGAGGGTGTGGTTGAAGGGTTCGCGGCCGGGCGTCACCTGTGAATCGGTGCAGAATACCCGGTCGCCCATGCGCACCAGCGGCGAGTTGCCGTGGCTCCAGCTTGCCTGCGAGCCGTTGTTGAACTGCTCCGTCGTACAAAAAAATTCAGATTTCAGCATAGTGTGCTCTCCTCTGTCAAAAATTCGGATACTGTCGCTGTTGAACGGTAACTCTGCCGCAATGCGGCGGCAGCTCAGGGGACGATCTGCGCAAAGCGGAACTGCTCAAAGCGCAGCAGCTCTTCGCCTTCGCCGCGGAACACAAAACACAGGCCATGGGTACCGTGGGTGTTTTCCAGCCGGCAGCCGACCTCGGCAAACCGGTCAAAGCCGCCGGTATTGGCGACCTTGCAGCAGCCCAGCACCGGGCCGAAAGGACTGCCCTCGCGGAGCTCGACGCTGCAGGGAGCACCGCCGTTGGCCACCAGCATATGCAGCAGTGCATTCTGGCGCATGCCGTTGACGTTCTGGAAATACAGGTACGAGCCATCCTTTATGCCGCGCATTTCAAAGCCGTCGGCGTTTTCCTTTTTGTACACGCCATCGGAGGCCGCAAAGAACCACTCGCCCTTGATGGCGTCCCACGAGGCGTCGTACTGACCCACGCCGGCATCCTGAATAAACTCGTCGATGACGACGTCGCCGTTGTCCTTATAATGGGCGTAGATGATCTTGGTAGTGCGGTAGAACGGGTCCACCTTTTCCGCGCCCCAGTTTTCCGGCACGCCGTAGGTGAAATAGGTCTGGTTGTGGTAGTTGAAGAAGGTGCCGTGGTCCACATACGCGTCATGACAGAAGTTGCCGCGGTAGGTATAGGGACCATAGATGCTGTCCGCCGTGGCGTACTCCGACCCGTGGGCGTTGAGGTAGTACACGCCGTTGCGCTTGGTGACCCAGGTGGCGTCGTTTTCCCAGCCCTTGCCGTCCACGAACTCGATGGGACGGGGCGCCTCGGCCAGAGAGATCATATCCTCGTTGAGGCGGGCGATGTAATACTTTTTGCCCAGCACCGTGTAGCCGAAGATGATGTACGGGGTCTTTGCCTCGTCGTCGTCCACAAACACGGTGGGGTCATAGCAGGCAGTGTCCACCAGACCCTTGGGCAGCAGCGGCTTGCCCAACGCATCTTTATAGGGGCCGCCGGGGCCGTTTTCGCTGACGGCCACGCCGGTGCAGTACTGCTGATGCGAAAAATAGAAATAGTATTTGCCGTTGCGCTCGGCGGCGTCGGTGGCGTAGCATTCCTCGCATTTGCCGAGGAAGGTGTCCTCCGGACGCACCACGCATTCCAGCTTCCAGTTCAAAAGGTCGTCGCTGGAGAAGATCTGCCAGTCATCCATGCGGTAGATGGGCATGCCCGGGCCGCGGTCGTGGCTGGTAAACAGATAAGCCTTGCCGTTGAAAACGTGGACGTGGGGGTCGCACACGCCCTGGTTTGGAATGATCCTCATACCGGTAAACCTCCCGTTTGCGGATATTTTGGTGTATTACATCTCAGGGGTTGCTGAGGGCTTCGGCAAAGAAATGAAAATGGTCGATGCGCAGCTCGCTGGTGGCACCGGGCTTGAGCACAAGGCAGACGTCCGCCGTGTCGGGCAGGGGCCGTTCGAACTTTACCACGCCGGAAACCCCGCTGCGCCAGTTGAAACGCGGGCCGCTGGAGCCGAATTTCATGCTGCCCAGCAGCGGGCCGTTTTCATCGTTGAGGCGCAGCTCCACCTCGCCGCCGCCAAGCCCGCCGTTGCCGGTGCAGGCGCCGTCGAACACAAAGCCCGCCTTATCCGCCAGATTGCGCACATTGGG
>CAZYRD010000153.1:0-6235 GCA_964649475.1 uncultured Faecalibacterium sp. | reverse complement strand
CCGCGACATCTACGGCAACATCTACGGCCGCTTCAACGGCAAAACCAAGGGCGAATGCGTCCGCGGCGTCATTCAGGACTGGGAGGACTATAAATTCCCCATTCCGGAATTTGACCCCGACCACCGCGAGGAGCTGCTGAAGCAGGAGCTGGCAAAGCACGAAAAATACGTGCTGACAAACGGCAATTTTCTGTTTTCCACCCTGCGCGACGCCCGCCTGATGAGCAACGCCCTGATGGACACCATCACCGACCCCGACCGCGTAGCGGAGTTTCTTGACATGCTGGCGGAGCACGAGGCCGCCGTCATCCGCAGCATTGCCGGCTGCGGCGTGGACGGCTGGTTCCTTGGGGACGACCTCGGCACGCAGGACAGCACCTTCATTTCTCCTGCGACCTTCCGAGCACTGGTCAAGCCCGCCTACAAAAAGGTGGCGGATGCCGCCCACGAGGCCGGCATGAGCGTATTCATGCACTCCTGCGGGCACAATTACGGCTTTATGGAGGATCTGATCGACGCGGGCATCGACGTGTTCCAGTTTGATCAGCCGGACGCCTACCCCGCCGAGGTGCTGGCGGGTGAGTTTGCCTCCCGCGCGGCGTTCCACTCCCCGGTGGACATCCAGAAGATCCTGCCCACCGGCGACCGGGAGCTGATCGAGCGCCGCGCCAAAGAGATGTGCGAGCTGTTCCGCGCCGCAGGCGGCGGGTGGATCGCCAAGGACTATCCCAGCTACGGCGACATCGGCGTGGACCCGCAGTGGGCCAAATGGGCGCAGGACGTCATTGAGGCCAACAGCACGCTGTGAGCTGCGTATTGTGACCCGCGCACTTTGCACGCCGCATTGATACACCCGTTCTGTAACCGCAGACACCAGGGGATACCCGTAATGAAATTTGAACCCGAGCTGCTTCGCTTTGCCGACGGCAGCCCCGTTTTCACGCCGGAGCAATGGCCCACCGCTTTTTCGTGACGAAAGATACACCAGAACACATTTGCCGCACGGCGGCGCACGCAAAGGAGAGTATACCATGCTGAACCTGAAAAAAGAGACCGTTGCCCTGCTGGAGGACATTGAGCGCCGCATTGACCCGGAGGTGGAGGAGGATCTTTCCGCCCAGTGGCGGGATTTTCTGTACGGACGGTTCGAGGGCGACCTGTTCTGCGCCAAGCGCAAAACGCCCACCGAGCCGGGTTTGCCGCTGCCGGATGTGCACATCAACGACGCCATCGGCGATCTGGAGCTGATGCTGCGGCACGGCCTGCGGGACGTTTCCGTTCAGCTTTCCACCGAAACGCTCAGCCCCTGCATCCGCGCCAACTACGGCACAGGCATTATGACCTCGCTGTTTGGGGCGGAGCTGTTTATGATGCCCCGCGCCACCGCCACCCTGCCCACCACCCGCGCTTTCAACGACACCGAAAAAATGCGCGCGCTGCTGGAAAAGGGCATGCCCGACCTGAACGGCGGGCTGGGGCAGCGGGTGTTTGACTTCGGCGAGCTTTGCGCCGAGGTGTTTGCCCGTTATCCCAAAATCCGGAAATACGTGGAGGTGTACCACCCCGACACGCAGGGTCCGCTGGACCTTTGCGAGCTGATGTGGGGCGGCGAGATGTTCCTTGCCATGTACGACGAGCCGGAGCTGGTGCACGGCGTGCTGCGGCTGGTGACCGACACCTATACGGCTTTTATGGAAAAATGGTTCCGGCTGTTCCCCATGCATCCGGAGATGAGCACCCACTGGGCCAGCCTGCGCCACCGGGGCGGCATTCTGCTGCGGGATGACAGCGCCATGAACCTTTCGCCCGCGCTGTACGAGGAATTTGCCGCGCCCTACGACGCCGAGCTGCTGCACCATTTCAAGGGCGGCGCCGTGCATTTCTGCGGGCGGGGCGACCATTACATGGAGACGCTGTGCAGCATTCCCGACCTGACGGGCGTGAACATGTCCCAGCCGGAGTACAACGATATGGAGACCATCTACCGCAACACGGTGGACAGGGGCATTCCGCTGCTGGCCTTCAGCCGCGAGCGCGCCGAGGCCGATTTTGGCCGTCCCGGCGGGTTCCGTCATTGGATGAGCGTATTATAATAAAGCGTCGGCCTTTTGCGGATGCAAAAATCTGAAATCTCTTTTTTCGGAAACGAAAAGCATATACAAAAAAGGCCCGCAGTTCCGGGGAAGCCGGTTCTGCGGGTCTTTTTTCGTGTTGCTTTAGGCGCTGCGGCGGCACGGGCGCAGCCGTCAGTTCCAGCGGCCGTCCTCTTTCAGTACGGGTGCGCCTGCGGCAAGGCTTGCGGGCACATCCAGAATACGCTGGTTGCGGCTGCCGCGGAACTTCAGCTCAAGGCTCAGCTCCTGCTGCACAAAACGGCCGTCCACCAGCACGTCCAGCAGCTGCAGCAGCGCGGCGGTGTCCGGTTCGGTCTTTGCCTTTTCGCAAAGCTGTTCAAACGTCCAGCCGGAGTAGGCCGCCACCTCGTAGCGGTTGGCCTTCAGCAGCTGTGCCAGCTCGGCAAAGGCGCCGGCCTGACAGAACGGCTCGCCGCCGGAAAAGGTGACGCCGCGCACCAGCGGGTCCCGCCGCAGCTTTTCAAAAATGGCGGCAGGCTCCCACGGCCGGCCGCCTTCAAACGGCCATGTCTGGGCGTTGTGGCAGCCGGGGCAGTGATGGACGCAGCCCTGACAGAAAACGACAAAGCGGATGCCGGGGCCGTCGGTGATGCTTTCGGGCACGAAGCCCGCGACCTGAAGCGTCATGGGCTCAGGCGTTCATGCCGTGCTTGACACGGTCGTGCTCCTCGGCCTTTTTGGCGTCGTTGAAACGGTCCAGCGTGCCCACCAGATAACCGGTGATGCGGCGGATGCGCTCGAAGCCGACGCCTTCGCCGACCATATGCTCGCTGCGGACGGTGTAATTGTTCTGCTCGTTCATGGTTTAGCCTCCTTTTTCATACTGTTTACGGACGGGTACGGGCGGAGGGGCTTATTCCTCCTCCACACCGTACTGATAGGGCATGTCGGGGTACAGCTTGCGCAGGGCGCGCAGCTTTTCGGCGCTGACGCCTTCGCCGGCGCGGCGGCCGCAGCGCGGGCACACGTCGCCGATGACGCCGGTGTAGCCGCAGACGGGGTCGCGGTCAACGGGGTGGTTGACGCTGCCGTAGCCGATACCGGCGTCGTGCATGCAGCGGATAACGCTTTCAAAGGCTTCCAGATTGTTGGCGGTGTCGCCGTCCAGCTCCACGTAGGTGATGTGACCGGCGTTGGTCAGCGCGTGGTAGGGGGCTTCCTTCCAGATCTTTTCGTAGGCGGGGATGTCGTACCACACCGGCACGTGGAAGCTGTTGGTGTAATACGCCTTATCGGTGACGCCGGGCAGGATGCCATAGCGCTTTTTGTCCATGCGGATAAAGCGTCCGGACAGGCCCTCGGCAGGGGTGGCCAGCAGGGTGAAGTTCATGTGGTGCTTGCGGCTTTTTGCATCCACAAAGTTGCGCATGAAGCCCACGATGTCCAGACCCTTCTGCTGCATCTCGTCGCTTTCGCCGTGGTGATGGCCGTACAGCGCGGTCAGCGTTTCGGCCAGACCGATGAAGCCGATGGACAGAGTGCCGTGCTTGAGCACCTCGCGCACCTCGTCCGCGGGACCCAGCTTTTCGCTGTCCAGCCAGACGCCCTGACCCATCAGGAACGGGTAGTTGTACACATGCTTGCGGGCCTGGATCTCGAAACGGTCCAGAAGCTGGCCGGTGACCAGCTCCATCATGTCGGAAAGCTTCTGGTAGAACAGTTTTTCGTCGCCATGGCTTTCGATGGCAAGGCGGGGCAGGTTGATGGAGGTAAAGCTGAGGTTGCCGCGGCCGTTGGCGATGGCGCGGTCGGGGTCATAGGTGTTGGCCATGACGCGGGTGCGGCAGCCCATGTAGCTGACCTCGGTTTCGGGGTGGCCGGGCTTGTAGTACTGCAGGTTGTAGGGGCTGTCGATAAAGCTGAAGTTGGGGAACAGCCGCTTGGCGCTGACGCGGCAGGCCAGACGGAACAGATCGTAGCTGGGATCTCCCTCGTTGTAGTTGACGCCCTCCTTCACACGGAAGATGTGGATGGGGAAGATGGGCGTTTCGCCGTGGCCGAGGCCGGCTTCGGTGGCCAGCAGCACGTTTTTGATGATCATGCGGCCCTCGGGCGAGGTATCGGTGCCGTAGTTGATGGAGGAGAAGGGGGTCTGCGCACCGGCGCGGCTGTGCATGGTGTTGAGGTTGTGCACCAGAGCCACCATGGCCTTGTAGGTGTTGCGGTCCACTTCCTCGGCGGCCTTTTCCACCGCGAACTTCTGGGCGGCACGGACGGTCTCCTCGGGGATATCCATAAAAGCGGCGCGTTCGGAACGCAGGTAGGCGTCGTCGGTGGCAAGCTGCGGCTTGCGGCCGGTATCGGCCTTGATCTTTTTGATGATGGCCTTTACGTCGTCCAGCGTGTAGTGGCCGACGCCCAGCACGTCAAAGTATTTGGCGATGTTTTCGGCCCAGCGCTTTTCGTAGCTTTTTGCCACGCCGGGAGCCAGACCGTAGTCGAAGTTGACGATGCTCTGGCCGCCGTGCTGGTCGTTCTGGTTGGACTGCACTGCAATGCAGGCCAGCGCGGCGTAGCTGCTGATCTCCTGCGGCTCGCGCAGGAAGCCGTGACCGGTGGAGAAGCCGTTTTTGAACAGCTTGAGCAGGTCGATCTGGCAGCAGGTGGTGGTGAGGGCGTAGAAGTCGAAGTCATGGATGTGGATGTCGCCTTCGCGGTGGGCGCGGGCCTGCTCCGGGCTGAGGAGGTAGGCCTCGCTGTAGGCCTTGGCGGCGGTGCTGCCGTACTGCAGCATGGTGCCCATGGCGGTGTTGCCGTCCACGTTGGCGTTGTCGCGCTTGAGGTCGGAGGCGCGGGCGTCCTCGTGGGTGATCTCGGCAAAGACCTTCATCAAAGAGGTGTTGGTCTCACGCACACGGGTGCGTGCGGCGCGGTACAGAATGTACTTTTTGGCGGCCTCGGCATGGCCGGCGGCCATCAGCTCGCTCTCCACCATATCCTGAATTTCTTCCACGTTGGGGGGCTCGGCAGAGGGGTCGCGGGCGTCCAGACGGGCGCCCACGGCGTTGGCCACGGCGGCGGCGGCACGGGCGTCATCGTTGCCGGAGGCGATCAGCGCCTTGAGGATCGCCGCAGCGATCTTGCTTTCATCGTACAGCACAACGCGGCCGTCACGCTTGACAATACTACGGATCATGTTTTTCCTCCATCCTTTTTTGGAAGGACTTTCCGCTCGGGAAAGCCCGGTATACTCGCAGTTGCGCCGCCTTTCCGCAGCGCCGGGTGCAGCGGCGTCCGATATACATTTCGTATATCTTAACGCACACAAATCACCCAATATATAGCGTCCGTATGAATTATAACACCCTAGATATGGAAAGGTCAATCCAAATATAGCGTCCTGGGCGAAAAATCCGGTACAAGTTTTTCCTATATTTTGGTGAAAAATGCACAAGAGCTGTATTTGTCAACCTCTGCAGAAAAAAAATTTTGCCGCCGGTGGCCTGTGCGTTGCATTTTTTACATCTTTTTGGTAAAATTAAGAAAAAAGAACAAACCAAAGCTGCCCGCCCGGCGGCTTTGCCAAAAAAAGGAGGACATACCATGAAAAAGAACGATTGCTCCGTTGCAAAGATCGTCAAGATCGTGCTGGTCGTGGTGGGCACGCTGGCCGCGCTGGCCGCCGTGTATGCGATGGTACAGAAGCTGGTGTGCAAAAAGAAAAAAGCCTCCGGCGTTGAGGTGTGCCTTGGCGACGAGGCCTGCGCCGGCTGTGCCTTTGACTCTGCCGACTGCGACGCCTGCCCCATGGTGGAGGAGCTGGAATACGCCGACGCCCCCGTGGACGGGGACGCCGAGTAAGCGGCTGCAGACCAAACGGCGCAAGAACAGCAATAACCCAGCAGAGCTGCTGCAATTCATTTTGCGGCAGCTCTTTTTTTGCATTCGCGCCCTGCATTGTCCGGACAGCATGACAAAACCCCCGGAGCGTTCCGGGGGTTTGTTTGCGTTATTTGCGTTATTCCGCGGGGGCTTCTTCTTTCTTTTTGGCCGCGCGCTTGCGGGCGGGCTTGGGCTTTTCGGCCGCGGGTTCAGCCGCAGGTTCGACCGCAGCGGGTCCCGCGGGGGTCTCCGCTGTCTTTTTGGCTGCGCGCTTGCGG
>CAZYRD010000152.1:0-6265 GCA_964649475.1 uncultured Faecalibacterium sp. | reverse complement strand
TGAAACCCAGCGGAGTTTACATTGCAGGCAGCTATGAGGGGAAAACAGAGCCTGTTCGTCTTACGGACGCTTATGGCGCGGTTGATATTTATCTGCTGCCGTTTGTCAAACCGGCTCATGTTGCACGCTATTGTTCCGAGGAGGACGCAAAGAACATTCAAAGCTATACCGATGCACTGCGTTATGCGATTGGCGAAATGCGACCCGATGGAAACGTGCGGAACGTTTTGGTCGCGCACCAGTTTGTAACAGGTGCACAGCGCTGCGAGTCGGAGGAGATCAGCGTCGGCGGGCTGGACAACGTGGATGCATCCGTATTCGCTCCCTTTGATTATACGGCGCTTGGGCATATCCATGGCCCGCAGAATGTAGGAAGTCCGACAGTACGGTACTGTGGTACGCCGTTGAAATATTCTTTCTCCGAGGCAGCGCAGAAAAAATCCGTTACGGTTGCGGAATTGCGCGAAAAAGGCGTGACGGAAGTCCGTTTCGTTCCTTTGACGCCGAAAAGAGAGCTCAGAGAACTGCGCGGAACATATCAGCAGCTGACTCTGCCGGAAAACTATCAGGGGGCGGCGGAAGATTATCTTCACATAACGCTGACGGACGAACAGGATATTCCGGATGCGATCGGTATGCTCCGGATGATCTATCCCAATCTTCTGAAACTGGATTATGATAATAGGCGCACCCGTGCGGCGTTCAGCTTTGATGGGCAGACTCCTGTGAAGGAGCGTTCTCCCATGGAGATGTTTACAGAGCTGTATGAAGCTCAGAATGATCAGCCGATGCAGCCGGAGCAGACGGCTTGGCTGCAAAAGCTGATAGAAGAGGTGTGGGAGGAACAGCAATGAGACCGCTGAAACTTTCGCTTTCCGCGTTTGGGCCTTATGCGGATAAAGTAGAATTGGATATGGCTGCGCTGGGGGAACGGGGATTGTATCTGATCACCGGCGATACCGGTGCGGGCAAAACAACGATTTTTGATGCCATCACATATGCGTTGTATGGCGAAGCCAGCGGCGACAACCGCGAAAGCTCCATGCTGCGGTCAAAGTATGCTTCACCCGATACCTTGACACAGGTGGAACTGACCTTTTTGTACCGTGGAAAGGTATATACCGTGCAGAGGATACCGGAACAGGAGCATAAGGCGCTGCGCGGGGGAAAGTATGTGCCAAAACCGGCGCAGGCAATGCTGACGTTTCCGGATGGAAGTATAGTTTCCAGGGTAAAGGAGGTCAATGCTGCCATTCGTGAGCTGATCGGTGTGGATCGCGCACAGTTTTCGCAGATTGCCATGATCGCACAGGGCGACTTTTTAAAGCTTCTTCTGGCATCGACCGAGGAGCGGATTAAAATTTTCCGTCAGCTGTTCAAAACAGACCGGTATCGCATTCTGCAGGAACAGCTGAAAAAGCATGCCGCCGATCTGGAACGAAATTATGCAGAAACAAACCGCAGTATACAGCAGTATTTAAACTCGCTTTGGTTTGACGATGCGTTTTCTATGGCGGAGCAGGCTGCCACAGCCAAAGAGGGGCGTCTGCCCGTGGGTGAGCTTCCGGAGCTGATGAGGTCTTTGCTGCAATGGGACGAACAGCAGGTCGTGGAGCTGCAGCGGCAAAACGTCCGGCTGGAAGCACAGCTTGCGGAGAAGGATCGGCAGCTGGGTGCCGCAGTGCAGGTGCAGAAAAGCCGGCAGGAACTGGAACGCTCACGACAGCAGCTGCAGAGGCTGATGCCGGAAGCGGAAAAGAAAAATCTGCAGCTGCAGCAGTTGCTGGCACAGCAGCCTCTTGTTGAACAGGCACGGCAGGAGCATACCGTTCTGCAAAGCCTGCTGCCAAGATATGATGAGCTGGAAACCATGCGCGATGAATTGCAGCGGGAACAGGCCCTGCTGCGCAATCATACAGTGCTTGCGCAGAGAACTACAACCGCGCGGGAGGAAAAAGCTGCTTTGCTGACACAGCAGCGAATGGATTTGCAAAAGGTGTCCGGTGCGGCGCAGGGAATAGCAGCACTGAAAAGTGAGGAAGAATTGCTGCGGCGCCGCGAAAAGCAGGTGGACGTCGTTCGTACGACCGCGGAGGAGTATGAGCGTTCAAGGCTGGAGTATCTCCGCGCCAAGGATGTTTATGTAAAAGCTTCGCAGGAAAAAGCGAGCGCTGTACAGCAGTACGGCGTGATGGAAAAGGCTTTTCTGGACGAGCAGGCCGGAGTTCTGGCGCAGCTGCTTCAGTCAGAAAAGCCATGCCCGGTCTGCGGCTCCTGTACACATCCCGCACCGGCCAGGATCTCGAAGCATGCTCCCACAGAAGCCGAACTGAAAGCAATGAAAAAACGGCGGGATGAAGCCGAAGAGTACGCCCGTCAAAAAGCGGAAACGGCTCAGCGATGCAAAGGCGAGACCGAGACGTTGCTGACGGTACTGACTGAGAGATTTGAAGAAATCGACGCAGGGTGCAGTTTGAACGAACTGCCGATATATTTGCAGCGTCAGCAGGCGGAACTGCTTTCTGCCGGAAAAAACCTGCAGGAAAAACGCCGCAGGCTGGAACAGGATGCCGCATTGTGTGCAAAGCTTGAAAGAGAATTGCCGGCGACGGAGCAGGCGCTTCGAGCCTTGGAGGAAGAGTGCCGTACGTACGTACAAATGCTTGCAACGGGAAAGGCACGCTGTGAGGAAAAAAGCTCCGTTCTGGCTGAAAAGAGCGGCGATCTTCCTTTCCCCGAACGGGAAGCTGCCCGAAAACGCCTGCAGGAGCTGGAGCAGAGATGTTTGGCGTGGAAAAAAGCGGTAGATTTGGCACAGAAAGAAAGTCAGCAGATGCAGGAAAGCTGTACGGCTTTACAAAAAAGTATTGCCATGCTTGAGGATAATCTTCAAAACGAAAAGCTGCCGGATGCCGCCGAAGTACAGCAGGTTCGCGATGCGATCGCCGGAAAAAAGCGAAGCTGCGAAGAACGGCAGCAGCTGCTTGCGGGCAGAGCGGCTGCAAATGCTTCCTGCTGGCAGCAGCTGCAGAAAAAGCTGGAGCAGCGCCGGAAAATGGAACAGGAGCTCAGCTGGGCAAAAAATCTTTCCGATACCGCAAACGGTACTTTGAGCGGAAAGGAAAAGATCATGCTGGAGACGTATGTTCAGATGACCTTTTTTGATCGCATTCTTGCGCGTGCGAACAGTCGTTTTCTTGTGATGTCCGGTGGTCAGTATGAGTTGGTTCGGAAAGATAAGGCAGGAGATCTGCGCAGCCAGAGCGGTCTGGATCTCGATGTGATCGATTATTACAACGGGACAAAGCGCAGTGTGCGCACACTTTCCGGCGGCGAGGCGTTTCAGGCATCGCTTTCGCTTGCGCTGGGCCTGTCGGAAGAGATTCAGTCCTCCGCGGGTGGAATAAAGCTGGATACAATGTTTGTGGATGAAGGCTTTGGTTCTCTGGACGAAGAGGCTCTGCAAAAGGCGCTGAGCGCGCTTTCTTCGCTTGCAGCAGGCAATCGGCTCGTGGGTATCATATCGCATGTGTCGTATTTGAAAGAGCAGATTTCGCCGCAGATACGCATCACAAAACAGCCGGCAGGCGGAAGTACAGCACGCATGGTGCTATAAAAAATCCGAAAGACGAATGCTCGTCTTTCGGATTTTTTTAGTAGTTCAGATAGCTGAAATTCATATCGACACCGCCGGAAATACCGGGGACTGTGGCAGTGCTGGTGTATTGCCACATATCGTACCGTCTGGCGTAATCCGTTGCAGTGGTGTAGTGTGCTACCCAGATGTGATACTTTTCCAGTTCGGCGACATTCAACTGGTACATGAACCAGGATTTGCTGGCGTAAATGCCGGTGCGGTAACCGCTGTTTGCAATGGTTTTGCAGAACGCTTCGCAGATAGCTGTGCGCTGAGCGGTGCTAAGGCTGTCCGCGCGGCCGTCTTTGGCAGAGGTGGAGTATTCGCTGTCGATGAAAATGGGATAGTCCAGCTTGTACCCTTTGACCATTTCCAGCGCCATACTGGCTTCCTCAACGGCTTCCTCCAGATTGATGGCCTGACTGAAAACGTATACGCCGATCTTAATGCCTGCGGCAGAGGCGCCCTTCAGGTTGGTGACGGCAAGCGGATCCTGAACCAGTTTGCCCGTGCCATAGCCGCGGTAACCAACGCGAATGATCGCAAAATCAATGCCGGATTCTTTGGCTTTTTTCCAGTCGATGGTACCGTTCCAGCGGGATACATCGATACCCATGCAATCGGAACGCACGCCGTCGGTGTTGAAGAAGTAGCTGATGCTCTGGATGACCTGCCAGCCGGTGACTTTTTCGTTCTTTTCGGTGTAGTAATAAGTCTTTCCGTCGATGGTCTGCCAGCCGGTATACAGCGTCTTGGTTTGTGTACGGGGCTTTGCGGTGATCTTGTAGATAGCGACCGGAGTGTTGTCGGCATTGAAAAGAGAGACCTTTTCGGGGGTAAAGATATCATATACCGCTGTAATGGTCAGATCCTGACGCACGTTGGTGTAATCGCCGCTCCAACCGGTGAATTGATAAAGCTTGTCACTGCCGTCTGTGAATGAGGGAGAAGCAGGGGCAGAGGCGGTACCTCCGACAGTAACTTGTCCGGTATTCAGTACGCTGCCGTCGGGATTGATGAAGGTGACGGTGTATTGTTCTGTGGTAGAATCAGAGGCGGAAGAACTGCTTCCGGCGGATGATTGCGGAGCGGAAACGGATGAAGAGGGAGCGGGCAAAGAAGATTGCGAACTGCCAGGTGCGGAATTCTGCGAAGCCGAGGAACTGTTCTGCGTACTTTCAGAAGACGAACTCGCGGCAGAAGACGTCTGAGTGCTTTCGGAAGACGATGCCGTCGCATTCGCAGAGGAGACCGATTGGCTTGCCGAAGAGGTTGTGGAATCGGGGACGGAAACAGCGCTTTCGGAAATCGTGGATCCGGAGGAAGAAAGGCTGCTGCTGAGAGATGCGTCGTCCAGACGGAGACTCAGTTTAGTGGCAAAAAGGATGCTGTCGGCAAAGGAAAAAGCGACTGTGCTTGTGGATTGGGCAGCGTCTGCCGTGGAACCGGAGCGAACATAACGGACGCCGTGGGTGAGTACGTTACTGTTGCTAAGTACCGGTTTTACATCGCTTTCGGCGTTGTTTGCCGTTAATAACAGATAGCCGTTGGCGCCAACCTCGTATGTGTAGTCGTAAAGCTGGTTGCCGTTGCCGTCTTTCAGGTTTTCGGTAACGGTTTTTTTGCTCGATTCGACATATTTGACGGTATCCGTTGCAGTGGGTGGAGGGGTGCCGGTATTGGCATTTTCGTTTCCGGAACTGCCATAGGCGTTGTCATCCTCGCTGACGTTTACATCGGATTCGTCCACGATCTGATCGGCGATATCCTCGATCTTTTCGTAAACGATCACATATTCTTCAATGTTGATCTCCACGGGGTCGGCGGTGATAAAACCCTCTTCCTCGCGGATGGTGATACGGTAGCTGCCGTACGGGATCCATGAGAGATAAAGGTTGCCGTCTTTCAGATCGATATCAAAGGGCTTGTCGTAGTCGTTGTTATGCTTGTCAAGTCCCGTGATACGAAGCTGAAACAAAACACCGCGCACGAGTGCGCCTGTTTCATCCACAATATTTACGTTCAGATCCTGCGTATAGCTGGTGGCGACAAGCTTTAATTGGACAGGCTCCTTTTCTTCCACGATGCTGTCACTGCTGTCCATAAGACTGGTGACGCTTTCGGTGGAAGTTTCATCTACGGAGGCGGAAGAGGGAAAACTGGAAGAAGCGACGGAGTTATCGCTTACCGTAAGCGAAACGCTGGGGGCAGGATCGACAGATCCCTCCGCAGGGACTGAAGGCTGCGAAAAAGCAATCGCAGCGCCGATGCCTGCGGCTGCAGCCAGAAGCGTACAGCCGCACAAAAGCGTAATGGTCCTGCGGGTCTTGTCCGAAAAGAAGACGTGAAGCTTAGAAAAAAACTGATTCATATGTAATCCTCGGCCTGCTGAAATCGGCAGACGGTGCTGCAAACAAAACGGTCGTAAAATAATATACAGTTATTATAGCATATTCGAGAGTATTCGTCATTATTTTTTAGAAAAATTAAGAATTACAAAAACTGGAAATTGCCGAAAAACAGCAAAATGGCGCATCCCGAAAGATGCGCCGGAATAATTTATTTCTCAAGATATTTTCTGCGGGTGGCCTGCCCGCCGCGGATATGCCGCTCCGATTTATTTATGTC